>JAGGRX010000021.1 GCA_021159405.1 Candidatus Bipolaricaulota bacterium
GCTGCTGCGGCCGCCACCAGGTGGAACGTGCGCTCACCGGCACGGAAGTCCGGAAGCGAAAGAAGTCCGTCTGCGTCGATCACCCCCACGAGCGTGATCCTGGGGAAGTCAAGGCCCTTCCCCACCATCTGCGTTCCCACCAAGACATCGATTTCGCCCCGGGCCAAGGCCGCCAGGATCTCCCCCCGCTGGGCAGCGGTGTCCGAATCGAGCCGGGCTACGGATAAGCTCGGGAACAGCCTCCGTACCTCAAATTCTACCCTCTCTGTCCCCAGGCCGAACAGGCGGAACCGCTCCCCCCCGCAATGGGGGCAGCGGGGCTGGGGGAAGGCCTTGCCGCAGACATGGCAGCGGAAACTGCGGTCGGCAAGGTGAAACACCAGGGGTACCGCGCAGCCTGGGCAGCGGAGGATGGCCCCGCAGGACCGGCAGGCCGCCCCGGTGAAGAACCCCCGGCGGTTGAGGAAGAGCAGCACCTGCCCACCCCGGGAAAGGTGCCTGTCCATGGCCGCTTGAAGCTCAGGGCCAAGCACCTCCTCGCCTTTGGGCACAAGCCGCACCTGGGGGGGATGTCCTGCCACCCTTCGGGTCAACCTGAAAAGCCGGATCTCCCCCCGCTCGGCACGGAAATAGGTTTCAACGGATGGAGAAGCCGAGCCGAGCAGTACGGCTGCTCCTTCATGGGCGGCGCGGAGCTCGGAGACCTCCCGGGCATGGTAGTAAGGGGCCATGTCTCCTTGCTTGTAGGCCGGTTCCCCCTCCTCGTCCAACACGAACAGTCCGGGGTCCTTCAAGGGGAGGAAGGCTGCCGAGCGCGTGCCGCAGGCCGCCCGCAATTTTCCCCGCAGGGCGGCTTCCCATACCCGCCACCTCTCCCCTGGGGGGAGGTCCCCGAAGTAAAGGGAAACCTGTTTGTCCAAGGCCGCGACTGCCCGGGCCCAAAGCTGAGGAAGGAGCGAGACTTCAGGCTCAAGCAGGAGCGCTCCTCTGCCCTGGGCGAGGACGGCTCGGGCCGTACGCAGGTAAACCTCGGTTTTTCCAGAGCCGGGCGGTCCAAACAAGAGGAACGTTTCTCCCCCTTCGGCCTCGGCCACCGCCTCCACCGCACGCCTTTGCTCCTCGGTCAAGGACACCTCCCTCCGGGGCTCCCGCAGGGGGAAGCCAAAAGGGAGGGCTTCCGGCCGGACGATCCCCTTGCGGGAAAGGGCCCGCAGGGCGCCGGCCGCCTGGCCGCCCTTTACCTCCTCCCCGGAGAGGAGCATGGCGAGGGCCCGGGCCTGGGCCGGCGCCTTTCGGGCAAGCTCCGCAAGTAGCGCCTGTGCCTCCAGAGGGGGGACCGCCAGGCGATACCGCTTTGCCCGTGGCCGTACCCGCGGCGGGATCAACCGCCCCAGGGCAAGCCCGGGGGAGACGAACGACCGCCCAGCTACCTCTTGGATCAGGGCAAGCACCTCTTGGGAGACGGCCGGCCCGGCCACCTCCTGGATGGGCTGAAGCTCACCTACGTAGCTTGGGGAAGGGGAAACGGACACAACGATCCCCCACAGGGATCTTTTCCCTAGCGGAACGCGCACCCGAACCCCCACCTCGATCCCCATCCCCTCGGGCACAAGGTAATCGAAGGGTTTGGCCCTGGGGATGGGGAGGGCCACCCGGGCGATCACCTATCCCCCCTTCCGACGGCGGAGATAGATCATGGCCCCGCGGGCCGACATGGCCAGGTCCTCCCTTACCACGGGATCGTCTACGGGCCAGCCGGCCCGGCCGAGCTCTCCAAGCACTTCCTCCACAGCTACTTCCTCCTCGCCCGCTCGGCCAAGCGCCCGCTTTACCAGCTCCACCCACCACACAAGCAGCTCCCCATACTCCGAAAGGCCTTCCCGGCCTGCCCTCGGCCCAAAGTGGGTATAAAGAAGGATCTTCGGGTTAAGAGAATAAAGCCTGTTTAAAGTGGACAGGGACGCCTCCAGGTCGAAGCTGGGGGGCACCGTCGCGGGGATGAGGCGGCCGCTATAGAAAAGGCCGGCTGCGTCGCCGGTGAAGAGAAGCCCCTCTTCCTCTTCCAAAAAACACAGGTGATGGGGGGCATGTCCCGGAGAGTCCAGCGCCAGGATCGTGCGGCCTCCGAGGTCGAACCGGTCCCCGTCCTTTGCCTGGCAGATCCTTTCCTCCGGGATCGGGATCGCCTCCCCGTAAAGGGGGAAGCGTTCTTTCACCGCGGCCCTCACCGATTCCACCAGGCGGCTTGGGTTCACCAGGTGCTTTGCCCC
The DNA here is from genome assembly GCA_021159405.1 of Candidatus Bipolaricaulota bacterium. Classification (GTDB taxonomy): domain Bacteria; phylum Bipolaricaulota; class Bipolaricaulia; order Bipolaricaulales; family Bipolaricaulaceae; genus 64-32. Next base: position 2,271 of record JAGGRX010000021.1, read on the forward strand.
GCGTGGGTGGACCACCACCCGGGCGCCGGGAAGGTGGGGGAGGAGGGCCCCTGCCCCCCCGGCGTGGTCCAGGTGGATGTGCGTGAGGAAGATCCAGCGAACCTTGTCCCTTGGGATACCGAGCTCATCTAAGGCCAAAAGCACCCGGTCCTTGGCCAGGGAGGTCCCCGACTCCACCAGGGCTACCTGGTCAGCCGCAATCACATACACCCCGCCCACCCTGGGTCGGCCGAACTGGCAGGCGTCCACGAGATGAACCCCAGGGGCTACTTCAATGGGTTCAGCAAAACCAACCAAACTTCACCCCCAAGCAAATCGCCAAGCTTGCCACCCCGCAGCCCAGCAAGGCGAGCCAGGTGCCGGAGCGTAGCCAATGCCGCACTGTGATCGGCTCATCGGTTCGCTCCGAGACGGAAACCGCCACCACGTTCGCTGTGGCCCCGATGGGGGTGGCGTTCCCTCCGAATCCCACCCCCAGGGCTAGGGCCCACCACAGGGGGCCGGTCGCTATACCCTGGCTCCCCAGTCCCTTGATCACCGGGAGCATGGCGATGGTGAACGGGATGTTATCCACCACCGCCGACATCAGGGCACTGACCCATAGGATGGCGAGGGCGGCTGGGAGCATCCCCGAGTGGGCAAGGAACCCGAGGTGGGTGGACACCCAGGAAAGCACCCCGGCTGACTCAAGCCCCCCCACCACGATGAATAGGCTTATAAAGAACAAAAGGACGTCCCAGTGGATCTGGGAAAGCACCTCGTCAACCTTGGGCCTGACCCAAAGGAGCCCGAGCGACGCCCCGATCAAGGCAACCAATCCTGGGGGAAGGTGGAGGAGGTCATGGACGAGGTACAACACCACGATTATGCCCAACACTGTGAGCATCCGCCGCATGGTCTTGGGGTCCACCAATGCCCGGCGTGCATCGATCGCCATCAGTGACTCCACCCGCTCCGGGGGGGCGGAAAGCTCCCGGCGAAAAAGGAGTCTAAGCAGGCCAAAGGAAAGGAGGAGGGTCACCAGCACCACCGGCCCCAGGTGCGAAAGGAAGTCGTTGAACGAAAAGCCGGCCGCCGAGCCGATTAGGATGTTTGGGGGGTCTCCAACCAACGTGGCCACCCCGCCGACATTTGAGCACACCGCCTCCGCGATCAGAAGCGGCATCGGGCTTATCCCCACCACCTCGGCGATGGACACCGTGACCGGGGCCACCATCACGATGGTGGTCACGTTGTCCAGGATCGTGGACACAAGCGCCGTGAACCCAGCCAGGGAAAGGAGGAGCCGCCACGGGTTTCCCTTCGTCCACTGGGCGACCACGATGGCGGCGTATTGAAAGAAGCCTGTCTTCTGGAGGACGCTCACGATGATCATCATGCCCAGGAGAAGGCCGATGGTGTTGAAATCGATGGCGGCCACGGCTGCCTTCCAGTCGTAGAAGCCCAGGCCGATCCCGACAGCGATCATGGCGATGGCGCCGGCCATGGCGGCGATGGTACGGTGCACCCGCTCTGAGAAGATAAGCCCATAGGTGATCAGGAAGATACCTATGGAAGCAGCAGCCGAGCTAACGTCCATGAGCCAAGTATACGCAGGAGATGGGTTGTTCTCCTGTGGGTGAGGTCGTAAACTTGCGCCGTCCTCGCCGAGGTTTTGCGTGGGACATGCCATGGATCCACTACTCACGGTAGGTATAGTGTTGGCCTTGGGCCTTTTGCTCGGGGAGGTAGCCCAGCGACTTGGGTTCCCCCGGGTGGCAGGCTATATCGTGGCCGGGATCCTGCTCAACCCGAAGATCACCGGGGTGGTCCCGGCCGATTTCGTTTCTGGCACCGACCCCATCGTGAACGCGGCCTTGGCCATCATCACGTTTGAGGTAGGGGGAACCTTGGCAATCGGACCCTTGCGGGAACTGGGCCGAGGCATCGTGTTCCTCGCGCTTGGGGAGGCGGAGCTTGCCGCCCTGGCCATTCTGACCGGCTCCACCCTGGTGCTCCCCTTCTTGGTGCACCTCCCTACGGGCACCGGCTTTGCTGCGGCGATCCCCTTGGCCCTGCTTTTGGGGGCCTTGGGTTCTCCCACCGACCCCTCCGCCACGTTGGCCGTGATCCACCAGTACCGGGCCAAGGGGATGGTGTCCTTCAGCATCATGGGTGCAGCCGCCTTCGACGACGCTTTGGGCATCATCAACTTCAGCATCGCCACCGCCTTGGCCGGGATCCTGGTGGCCCACTCCGGAGCCAGCGCCTTTACCTTCCTGGAGCCCTTCTTGGTGATACTCGGTTCGGTCGCCCTGGGGGTGGCCCTGGGGTTCCTTTACCACGGGGTGGTGAGGCTCCTTGGGAGAAGCGAGGATGGGATACTGATTGCCTTGGCCATTACCATCCTCCTCCTCGGCTATGGGGTGGCCTCGGTCCTGAAGTTTGACCAGCTGCTCGTGACCATGGCGGTGGGGATAACGGTGGTGAACCTCCGCCACACCCGACCCCGCATATTTCAGCTTGTGGAGAGGCACGTCGAGCCGCTTGTTTTCCTCCTCTTTTTCACGTTAAGCGGCATGTACTTGGATTTCGGGATCCTGGTCAGGCACCTGCCGGTGGTGTTGTTGTTTGTGGTCTTCCGGACGGTGGGGAAGTTGAGCGGGGCATATCTGGGGGCCAGTTTGGGCCGGGCTCCTCATCCGGTGCGTCGGTACACGGGATGGGGCTTGATCCCCCAAGGGGGAATCGTGATCGGGCTCGCCCTTACCTTAAAGGGGATCCCAGAGCTTGCCCCCTTTGCGGACATCCTGGTAAATGTAATCATCGGGGCTACGGTGATCCACGAACTTATCGGCCCCTTCACTGCCAAGTTCGCCTTGCAGCAGGCAGGTGAGATCCCGAAGGGGAAAACTTAGGAGCTATTTTTTAGGAACGCCTCTGCTTTGCGCAGGACCTCCCGCTGTTCCTCATGGGTGATCTGCCGCAGCGCTTCCTGATAGGGGAGCCACCGCATGTCCCCGATCTCCCCGGGGGCAGGGCGGCCAACTTCATCGGTACGGGCCAGGAAAAAGGTAACCTCCTTTTCCACCGGTTGACCACCCCGGAAGAAGCGGTAGGTGATCTTCTCCTGAAAGTCAGCTTGTGGCCTCAGACGCTCGATCCCCACTTCCTCAGCGACCTCCCTTCGGGCGGCGGAAAATTCATCCTCTCCCGGCTCGATGTGCCCTTTAGGGAACCCCCAATGGCCGCCCCGCCGGTTGCGGACGATCAAGTACTCGCGCCGGCCCGAAAAGTCGCGGAACAGGATGAAGCCCGCGGCACGTTCCCGGACCATGGAATCATACGATGTCGAGCTCCCGGTCGCTTGCATCGTAGGCCTTGGGGGCCAGGCCCAGACACTGGAGCTCCCGCCATAGGACCCGGAACGACTCTGGGATGCCGGGCTTAGGAAAATCCTCCCCCCTTAGGATCGCCTTATAGAGCTGCACCCTGCCCCTGGCGTCGTCGGACTTCACCGTGAGCATCTCTTGAAGGAGCGATGCTGCCCCGTAGGCCTCAAGCGCCCACACCTCCATCTCGCCCAAGCGCTGCCCGCCGAACTGGGCCTTGCCTCCCAATGGCTGCTGGGTGATGAGGGCATAAGGGCCGGTGGAGCGGGCGTGGATCTTGTCCGCGGCGATGTGCTCAAGCTTGAGCAGGTACATTACCCCCACCGTCACCGGGGCCTTGAACGGCTCCCCAGTGCGCCCATCCCGGAGCACCACCTTCCCATCCTGTCTCTTCCCATCGGAAAGCCCCCGCGCCTTGAGCTCCTCGGTGAGCTCCGACAGGATCTCCTCCTCCCGAGCGCCATCGAACACCGGGCTGGCCACCTTCTCCCCCCGCAGGGCGGCCAGCCACCCCAGGTTCGTCTCGAAGATCTGCCCCAGGTTCATGCGGGAGGGAACCCCGAGGGGGTTGAGCACTACGTCCAGGGGCGTGCCGTCCGGAAGGAAGGGCATGTCCTCTTCTGGGAGGATCTTGGCGATGACGCCCTTGTTCCCGTGTCGGCCAGCGAGCTTGTCCCCCACGGCGATGCGCCGCCGCTGCGCCACATACACCTTCACCAGCTCGTTCACCCCGGCCTCAAGCTCGTCCCCAGCCGCCCGGGAAAGCCGCTTCACCCGGATCACGGTGGCCGTGCCGGTGATGGGAGGCATTTTCAGCGATGTATTACGAAAGTTACGCATCTTCTCCCCAAAGATCGACCGGAAGATGCGCTCCTCCGGCGTGGGTTCGGCCTCGCCTTTGGGGGTGATCTTCCCCACCAGGACGTCCCCAGTCCTCACCTCGGTCCCCACCCGCACGACCCCGTGCTCGTCGAGGTTGCGAAGGTCCTCCTTGGAGAGATTGGGGATGTCGGCGGTGATCTCCTCGGGGCCGAGCTTCGTCTCCTCTGCCCGGACCTCGAACTCCTGGATGTGGATGGAGTCGAGCACGTTGTCCCTTACCAGGCGCTCTGAGATCACGATGGCATCCTCGTAGTTGTAGCCCTCGAAGGGGAGGAATCCCACGAGCAGGTTCGTGCCCAAGGCGAGCTCTCCATCTTGGGTGGACTGGGAGTCGGCAAGCACCTCCCCCCGCTTGACCTTGTCCCCAGGCCTCACCAAGGGGCGATGGTGGAGCAATGTGTCCTGGTTTGAGCGCTCAAAGTTGAGGAGCCGGTAAGTCCTCCGGATCGCCCCGGAGCGGACCACGATCTTTTGGGCATCCACCTTCTCCACCACGCCATCCTGCTCACATAACACCACCGCACCGGAGTCCCGGGCTGCTTTCCCCTCCATGCCCGTCCCCACGATGGGCGCCTGGGGCCGCAGAAGCGGCACGGCCTGCCGTTGCATGTTGGCCCCCATGAGTGCCCGGTTGGCGTCATCGTGCTCGAGGAACGGGATCAAGGAGGCGGACACGCCCACGATCGTACGGGGGGAGACCTCGATGAAGTCCACTTCCTCAGGGGGCACGAACATGATCTCCTCCCGGCCGGTGCGGATGGGGACGCGCTCGTCAAGGATGCGCCCGTCCTCGTCCACTTTTATCGTGGCCGGGGCAATACGGTAGTTTTGCTCCTCATCGGCCATTAAGTATTCGATCTTGCCAGTGACGCGGCCGTTTTCGACCCGCACATAGGGGGCTTCCAGGAACCCATAATCATTCACCCGGGCGTAGACGGCCATGGAGGTGATGAGGCCGATGTTCTGGCCCTCCGGGGTCTCGATGGGACAGATGCGGCCGTAGTGAGAGGGGTGGACGTCCCTGACCTCGATCTTGGCCCGGCGCGCTGACACCCCCCCAAGGGCCGAAAGCCTCCGCTTGTGGGTGAGCTCCGATAGGGGGTTTGTCTGCTCCAGGAACTGGGAGAGCCGTCCCGTGTAAAACAGCATGTTGACCGCTGCCTGAACGGTGCGGGCGGAAACGATCTTGCGGATCACGTCCCGATCGTTAAGGTCCACCCGGGACAGCTTGTCTTGGGCGATCCTCGCCATGCGTACAAGGCCCGCCCGTAGGGCGGCCTGGGCTTGCTCCCCGGGAAGCCGCACCCTCTTGTTGGCCAGGTGATCCTTCTCATCCAACAGCTTCGGATCCTCCGGGGCCCGGATGAGCAGGTCAAGCGCCCGGAAGATGTCCTCCGGAGTTAGGTACGTCTCCTCCCGATCGATCCCCAGCTTTCGGTTCAGCTTAAACCGCCCGATCGGGGTGAGCCGATACGTCTCCGGCTCGAAGTACAGGCTCCTCAGATACTCCAACATCTGCCCAAAGGCGGGCCGATCGCTGGAACGGAACCGGTGGTAGATATAGCGGACCGCCTCCTCTTGGGTGGCGGTCTTGTCCTCCTGCAGGGCCTTGGCCACCGCCGGGTGGACGATGCGGATGCTGCCCCGCCCCAGGGACGTGAGCTTCTTGAGCCGGGCCTGCGAGAGTTCCTCCCCGACCTCCCAACGCTCGCCGTCCACCTCCAGGGATTCGGCCAAAAACGCAGTCTTCCAAGCGCCCAAACGATCGGGAAGCTCAGCCACCGGTACCTCGATGGAATACCGGGTGAGCATTTCCCCGGTCTCCATCCCCAAAGCTCGCAGGAAACAGGTAACCGGCACCTTGCCCCGACGATCCAAGTTGGCCCGCAACGTCCAGCGGCGGATATCGAGGTCGATCTCCAGCCATGCCCCAAGCTCCGGCAGAAAGTGTGCCCGGAAAAGATGGGGTTCCTCTTGGGTGATGTAAAGGCCAGGGGAACGGGCTAGCTCGTTGACAAGCGCGTTCTCTGTGCCGTTGATGATGAACGTGGCCCGGGAGGTCATGAGGGGGATGTCGGCTAGGTACAGCTCCGCCTCTTTGATCAGGCGGTCTGCGGACTTGAGGCGCCCGATGACCCGGAGTGGGGCCGCGTAGGTCAAGTCCATGAGCCGACATTCCCATTCGTCGTGTCTCGGATCCCCGAGGTGTGGGTCCACGAGTTCCAATACCAGGTCTTCCCGCCCAGGGGACTTGATCGGGGACACCTCGGCGAACACCTCGGCGATCCCCTGGGTGAGAAAACGCTCATAAGACCGCCGCTGATCGGCGGTCAGGTCGGGAGGATCCATCCACTCCCGCGCACGTCCGTACCAGCGCCGTGACATAGACAGATGGGGCCACCGTGAAGGTGGCCCGTCACCTCCTTTATTTGCTACTTGAGTTCGACTTCTGCGCCAGCGGCCTCAAGCTTCTTCTTCAGCTCCTCGGCCTCATCGGGGCTTACGCCCGCCTTGATGACGGCGGGGAGCTTGTCCACAAGTTCTTTGCACTCCTTAAGCCCCTTTCCAGTGATCTCCTTTACCGCCTTGATGAGCTGGATCTTCTGCTGGCCGGCATTCGTTACCACGACGTCCACCGTGGACTTCTCCTCGGCAGCTCCCTCGGCCCCAGCCTGCGGGGCGGCCGCCACCGCCACGGGCACCGCCGCCTGGGCGGAAACCCCGAACCGCTCCTCGATGGCCGACACGAGCTCGGCCAGTTCCTTGACCGACATCTCCTCGATGGCCTGTAGGATCTCCTCTTTCGTCATCGCTCACCCCTTCTCTTCTTTTTGTTTTTTGACTTCCGCCAGGGCCACGGCCAGCCCCCGGATGATCCCCGCCAGGGCCACGGCCAGCTCCCGGATCGGCCCGGCCAGCCCCCCCGCCAGCCGCCCCAGGAGCTCTTCACGTGAGGGTAACGTGGCGTACCATTCCACCTGTTCCGGAGGTACCGGCTCGCCCTCAAACAGGCCTGCCTTGATGCGGAAATGGCCGTATTTTTTGGTACACTCCTGGGCCACCTTATATGGGACCGTTGGGTCATCCCGACCCACGATGATGGCGTTCGGTCCCCGCAGGTAGTCCAGCAAGAACTCCGCCCCGGCTTGGCTGGCCGCGCGACGGGCCAGGGTGTTCTTGATAACGCGAAACTCCACCCCCCGCTTTCGCATCAGCCGGCGGAGCTCCACACACTCGTTTGCGGTAAGCCCCAGGTAGTCCACCAGCACCACGGACCGGGCCTGGGCTAGCTTTTCCTTCAACTCCTCCACTTGTGCGACCTTCTCCGGCCTCGGCATCCTTCCCCCTTACACGCCCTGGGCCAATTTGACGAGCTCGCCCTCGTCCACGTGGATCCCGGGCCCCATGGTGGAGGAGATGGTCACCCGCTGGATGTACTTGCCTTTCGCCCCCTCGGGCTTCCGGTCCAGGATGGCCCGGGTGAGGGTGGCGAGGTTTTCCACGAGCTGATCCACCTCGAAGTCGACCCGCCCGAACGGGGCGTGCACGATCCCGTAGCGATCGGCGCGGAACTCGATCATCCCCGCCTTGAGCTCCCGGACGAGCCTGCCGATGTCCTGGGTCACCGTCCCCGTTTTGGGGGAGGGCATGAGGCCCCGGGGGCCCAGGATCCGCCCGAGCTTCCCCACCAGGGGCATCATATCCGGCGTGGCCGCCACCCGGTCGAACTCCAGCCACCCCTCCCGGATCCGCTCGGCGAGCTCCTCGCCCCCCACGTAGTCGGCACCGGCTTCCTCCGCCTCCCGGATCTTCTCCCCCCGGGCGAACACCAGGACCCGCACCGTCTTTCCGGTCCCGTGAGGCAGGGAACACGCCCCCCGCACCATGTGCTGGGACGGATTTATCCCCAGATTAAACGCCGCCTCAGCCGTCTCGGGGAACCGGGCGGTGGCGAGCTTCTTCATGAGCTCAATCCCCTCCCGCACCGGATAGACCCGCTCCCGCTCCAGTGTGGCCACAAGCTCGCGGTACCTGCGGCTCCTTTTCACTTTACCACCTCGATCCCCATGTTCTTGGCCGTCCCGAGCACCGTGCGGATCGCCGCCTCCAGGTCCTCGGTGTTGAGATCGGGAAGCTTCCGCTCGGCGATGCGACGGACCTGCTCCATGGTCACCCGTCCCACCTTGAGGCGGTTGGGTTCCGGGGAGCCCTTCTCGATCCCCGCCGCCTTCTTCAGGAGCACCGCCACCGGAGGTGCCTTCAGCACGAAGTCGAAGGAGCGGTCCTGGTAGACGGTGATCTCCACCGGGATGATCAGGCCCGGCTCCTCATTCTTAGTAGCCTCGTTGAACCGCTTGCAGAACTCCATGATGTTTACCTTGTGCTCGCCCAGGGCCGGGCCCACCGGCGGGGCGGGGTTGGCCTGCCCGGCCGGGATCTGTAGCTTTATCTTCGCCACTACGTTCTTTGCCATCTTGCCTCCTCAAATCCTCTCGATGGCGTCAAAACCCAGGCGTACCGGCGTCTCCCGACCGAAGATCTTGACGGATACCACCACCTCTTCGGCTTCTTTGTCGATCTCCTTGATCTCCCCGGTGAAGTCGGCGAACGGCCCTTCCACGATCTGCACCACCTCGCCGACCTCGAACTCCACCTCCACCTTGGGCGCCTTGGCCTTGGAAGGCGCCTCCTCCAGGCCGGCCTTCCGCTGGATTAAGAGCATCTCCCGTCCCTCGATGGGGATGGGCCGAAACCTGGATCCGACGAACCTCACGGACCCCTCGAGCCCCCGCAGGAGCTCGAACATCTGCTCCTCGTCAAGGCCCATCTTGGCAAACACGTATCCTGGGATGAGCCGTCTTTTCTCGATCCTCTGGACCGTGACCACCCGCTTGTCCTTGTACTCCTTCACCTTCACCAAGCCGGTGGCCCGGGAGTAAATCTTGTGCTCGCGCTCGATCTCCGCGCCTTTGGGCAGCTGTTGTCCCTCCCTGAGCCGGGGGGGGAGATAGGCCTCGGGGATGATGCGCCTTTCCTCGCTCCCATCCTCATAGCGAATGGTGACCCTCCTCACCCGCTCCCGGGCAACGATCTGTCCCTTGACATCGATCAGGTAGTGCTCGTCCGCATCGGGGGTGATCGGGATCCCGGGTCGCACCCGTTCCCCCACCCGGATGTCCCTGCGCAACCCCTTCTCCTGCGGCACCAGATATTCCACCTCGGCCCGGTTGGTGAGCTCCACTATGATCCGCCACAACGGCTCGATCTTCTCCACCGTGGCAGGCTGCGGAAGGTGCCGTGGGGCCCGCCGGGCGATGAGGTCACCCCGCTGGACCCGCTCGTTGGTCTTCACAAACAGCTCGTAGTCGTAGGGGATCCGATACTCGCTCGAGCGCCCCCTGCGGGACCGGGAGGTGATCACTTCCTCCACCGGGACGAAGAAGTACTCCACCTCCCCGTTGGTCTTGATGGGCTCGAAATACCTCTCCCATCCGAGCTTGCGTACCCGCTCCTCAAGCTGGCGCTTCACGCGAAGCTCGGAACCCGCATAGGTCTGAATGGCATACCACTTCTTACGCTGCATGGAAGTTCAACCCTACCCGATGAGGAGGCGTAGGATCTGCTGAAGAACGGCGTCCACCAGGCCCAGATACAGGCCAAGGGCCACCACCATGAGCACGATGAGCAAGGTGAAGGTGATGACCTCCCGCTTAGAGGGCCAGCTCACCCGCTGGACCTCCGCCCGAACGGCCGCCAAATATCTACGGATCCTTTCGATCATGCCTCCAACTTTCCGGCCCTTGCCCTCCACGCCTTGGGCCTGAAAAGCCTCCTTTGGCAGGCCCGGGAGGACTCGAACCCCCAACCTGCGGATTTGGAGTCCGCCGCTCTGCCAATTGAGCTACGGGCCTGCATCGCCCTTACACCTCTTTGTGCAGGGTATGCTTCCTGCACCACTTGCAGTACTTTTTAAGGGAAAGCTTCTCCCTGACGTTATTCCGATTTCGGCGCGTATGGTAGTTCCGCCTTCCGCACTCGGAACAGGCCAAGGTCACGTGCAATACTACGTCTTTTTTGGCCATGTCACTTCAGGATCTTGGTCACCACCCCAGCTCCGACGGTACGGCCGCCCTCACGGATGGCGAACCTAAGGCCCTCTTCCATGGCGATGTGCTTGAGCAGCTTGCAGTGGAGGTTATCCACGTTGTCGCCGGGCATGACCATCTCGACCCCCTCCGGGAGGACGATCTCGCCCGTCACGTCCGTAGTGCGGAAGTAGAACTGGGGCTTGTAGCCGGTGAAGAACGGGGTATGACGGCCGCCTTCCTCCTTGGACAGGACGTACACCTGGGCCAGGAACTCGGTGTGGGGGGTGATGGACCCAGGGGCGGCCAGGACCTGCCCCCGCTCCACCTCGTCCTTCTCAACTCCCCTGAGGAGCACCCCCACGTTGTCCCCGGCGATGGCCTCATCGAGCGTCTTGTTGAACATCTCGAGGCTTGTGGCCACCGTCTTTCGGATCTCGTCGGTGAGCCCCACGATTTCCACCTCTTCACCTGGACGGAGGCGACCCCGCTCCACCCGGCCGGTCACCACCGTGCCGCGCCCCTTGATGGAGAAGATGTCCTCGATGGGCATGAGGAAGGGCTTGTCCTCCTCACGCTTGGGAAGCGGGATGTAGGTGTCCACGGCCTCCATGAGCTCCAGGATGGGCTTCACTGCGGGGTCATCCAAGGACTCCGCCTGGAGCGCCTTCAAAGCCGAACCCCGGATCACCGGGATCTCGTCTCCGGGGAAGTCGTATTCGGAGAGGAGCTCACGTACCTCCATCTCCACCAAGTCCACGAGCTCCGGGTCGTCCACCATATCGACCTTGTTCAGGAACACCACGATGGCCGGCACGTTCACCTGCCGTGCCAGAAGCACATGTTCACGGGTCTGGGGCATGGGGCCGTCGGCCGCCGATACCACCAGGATCGCCCCATCCATCTGCGCCGCACCGGTGATCATGTTCTTGATGTAGTCGGCGTGGCCAGGGCAGTCGATGTGGGCATAATGCCGGTTTTCGGTCTCGTACTCCACGTGGGCGACGTTCACCGTAAGGATCTTTGTCTCATCCCGTCGGAACAACTTGGCGTCGGCCTTGGCCACCTCCTCGTAGGACCGCTCCCTGGCGAGCCCCTTCCAGGCCAATACCTTGGTGATGGCCGCGGTCAACGTGGTCTTCCCATGGTCGATGTGGCCGATGGTGCCCACATTCAGATGCGGTTTGGTCCGTACAAATTGCTCTTTTGCCATCCTTCAACCTCCTTCTTGAGTGGCCGCTTTTATCATATGATGTCCGGGGAGTTGGCCACGCCCCTTCCACCTGGAGCCCGCGGTCGGAGTCGAACCGACGACCTTCCCATTACCAGCGGGATGCTCTACCTACTGAGCTACACGGGCTCGCCTAAAAGTTTACCCCATAGCTCCCCTTGGGCCAACCTCCCCAAACTTGGTGGAGGGGGAGGGATTCGAACCCCCGAAGGCCTAAAGCCGCCGGGTTTACAGCCCGGTGCGTTTGGCCGCTTCGCTACCCCTCCACAGCACCCTACGGAAGCTTCCGCGGGGACCCCTTTATTTTACGGGGTCCCCAAAGGACCGCCAGGTCCTTTGGGGTAACTAAGCCAGTGGCCCGACTCGAACGGGCAACCCTCCGCTTACAAGGCGGATGCTCTACCACTTGAGCTACACTGGCCTGCCGATCGCAATTCTAGTTCGTCCCTCCCCCCTGTCAAATCGGTGCGCTGGATGCCCCGAAGGGGTCATGGCAATATTGTCTACAAGTAGCGCAGCGTTTCCAGGAGCGAAAGGAGGTACCGGATGAAAGCCCATTGGGGCGGCCTTGTCGCTGTAGCCTTGGTGCAGTCCCTCTTATTTGGAGCTTCCCTCACCCCCTCTTACGAGATCGAGGTTCGTTTGGACACAGAGCAGCATGTGCTCCTCGGCAGGGAAAGCATTCTCCTTGCGAATACCAGCGGTGAGGTGCTGGACGAGCTCTATCTCCACCTTTACCCGAATAGGTTCATGGATGAGTTGAGCATCTACGCCAGGGAAAAGGGGATCGATGCCTACGATCGGCTGTTCCCTGCGGGGCCCGATACGGGCTATATCTTCATCGAGGAGCTCACATTGAACGGCGAGGCCTCTAGCTACACGATAGACGACACGATCATGCGGGTCGACTTGGAAAACCCGCTTTTGCCAGGCGATTCCATCCAGCTCCGGCTGAAGTTCCAGGTGAAGATCCCCCATGCAATCGCCAGGTTCGGCTACGACAGCGGAAACTACTACTTCTCCTGGTGGTATCCTCGACTGGCGGCCTACGATGAGGAGGGCTGGCACCCCTATCAGGCCTGCGGCACCTTCCCGGACGAGCCCTACGATAACTTCGCCTCCTACCGGGTAGGGATCACCGTGCCACACGGAATGGTGGTGGGGGCCACAGGAAACCTCGAGGCCTCCGTGGAAAACCCCGACGGCACCGAGAGGCTGATCTACACCGCGGAGAACGTCCACGACTTCGCCTGGGTCGCCGATCGACGGTATAAGGTGCAAACCGCTTCCTGGAACGGGATCACCATCCGCTCGCTCTACTTCCCGGAGGATGCCGCGGCCGGGAAGCGCGCCGTTCAGTATGCCAAGGATGCCCTGGCCTACTTCAGCGCCCGCTACGGGGAGTACCCCTACAAGAACTTCACCGTCGCCGAGACCCGGATGGTCGGGGGAGCGATGGAGTATCCGCAACTCATCATGGTCACCTACCAGTTCTACCGCCTGCCCGCGTTTCTCACCGGCCTGGAGGAGGTGATCGCCCACGAGACCTCGCACCAGTGGTTCTACGGGATGCTGATGAACGATCAGACGAACGAGGCGTGGCTGGATGAGGGCTTCGCCACCTTCTCCGAGATTAGCTACATGGAATACAAATACGGAAGAGATGGAAACATGTTCGATCCCTCTGAGCTTGAAAAAATCCCGGTTGTCGGCCCTCTCCTTTTGGAGGCCGGTGCGGCGAAGTCCCTCCCAAGCGTGAGGGAGCAGACGTTGGTAGGTCCGTATATCGCAACTGCTCGATTGGGGACGGAGGCACCGCTCCTCACCCCACGGGATGAGATTGAGCCCGGAAAACAACCGCTCGTCTACCAACGAGGAGCACTTACCTTGTTTTCACTACAGTATCTGGTAGGAGAAGAGACCTTCGACAAAATTATCAAAACATACGTGGAACGCTATCGGTTCAAGCACGTGACAACGGGGGATTTCATCGAGGTGGCCGAGGAGGTGAGCGGCCAGGAGCTGGGATGGTTCTTCGACGAGTGGCTCCGCTCTACCGAGCGACTGGACTACGTGCTTGAAGGGGTGTCCACTCATAAGATCGGAGACAAGTGCGTCACCCGGGTGGCCATCCACAACGCGGGCGAGCTTCTGATGCCAGTCGGCGTTCAGGTGACCCTGAAGGGTGGGGAGGACGAGGAGAAGGTCAGCAAGCGGTTCTGGCCGCTTGACCGCCGGGGGACGCTCACCTTCGTCACCGATCGGCCGGTCAAGTCCGTGGTGATCGACCCGGAGGGGCTCCTCCCCGACATCAACCCCGCGAACAACCGGCTCAGTCCCCCGCTCAACATCTCACCACTGGTGAAGCCAGAAACCCAGAGAGAGGATGGCCTCGTCGTGGGGATAAGCTTTTCCACTCCCGACGCCCGCATCGCTGGCGACCTCGGCTATGCCACGGGAATCCAGAGGCCCGTTTACTCCTTAAGCTTTACCTCCTCTCCGTGGATCGAGGCAGGGAGGTTGACGGGGAGGGGAAGGGGCTTTAGTTTTCGCTTCAACCTCGCAAGCGATGGGCATGTCTTCTCCGCAGCGCTTAACGCTGGCCATCACTTCTCCGTTTGGATGTCGGACTCCGTCAAGTGGTTCAACGCCCTGGAGGCCCGGCCGTTCTACAAGAACCTCTACGATGCCCGCGGCGATCGGGGCATCGTAAGCGGGATAGAGCTGGACGAAAAATTCGCCCTGGAAAGCAAACAAGGCTGGAAGGCTTCCCTTAACCTGAATTATCAGGGCTCATTCGCTGCGTTGGGAAGTGACTTTCCTTTTGAGAAATGCTCCCTTGAAATGCGGCTGAGGCAGCGCATCTTTTGGCGTACCCACCTCAACGGGCGGCTATCCCTCGGCGTGCTCCAAGGGAAAACCCCCAGCGGTGAAGGTCGGTTCGACATCCGGAAGGATGCGGGCTTCCGCACCTTTTCCCGCAAGGATGAACTCGCAGTGGCCCTGAACCTCTCCCTTCACCTTCCCATCCGGCGGCTCAACAAGGTAGACCTCGGGCCGGTCCCGATCTCCTTCGGCCTCAGCATCTTCGGCGACCTCGGATGGTTTGGCGCCGGTCTCGACACGGTGCGCGCGGAGGCAGGTTGGGGGTTGACCTGCTCCCCGTATGGCTCTAACATCGGCCTCCGTTTGGAACAGGTTCTTTGGGTCAATACGAGCGAGGACGGGGGAAGCCCGGGATTCGCTGTACATGTTGATTTGGGTATGTAATCAAAATGGGCAGAAGATGGAAGCAATACGTTTAGAGCAGGTAAGCAAGGGATTGGGGAAGCGCGATATCCTGAGGGATGTCAGCTTTGCGGTAAAGTCGGGGGACGTGTTCGGCTACCTCGGCCCGAACGGTGCCGGGAAGACCACCACCATCCGGGTGATCCTGGGGCTGTTTGCGCCGGATTCAGGGCGGGTGGAGGTCCTGGGGCAAGACATTTGCAAGCATCCGGAGGTGAAGCGCCGCATCGGTTTCGTGCTCGAGGC
Organism: Candidatus Bipolaricaulota bacterium; assembly: GCA_021159405.1. Classification (GTDB taxonomy): domain Bacteria; phylum Bipolaricaulota; class Bipolaricaulia; order Bipolaricaulales; family Bipolaricaulaceae; genus 64-32. The sequence continues at coordinate 17,375 of JAGGRX010000021.1, forward strand.
AGATGGCCTCTACGACAACCTCACCGCCCGGGAGAACCTGGCCTACTACGGCGAGATCTACGGGGTGGCCAACATCGCAGACAGGATCGATGAAGTGTTGGAGGCCGTCGGCCTGCTCGATCGGGCGGACGACCGGGTGGGAAAGTACTCGAAGGGGATGCGGCAGCGGCTGGCGCTTGCCCGGGCGGTCCTGCATGACCCGGAGCTTTTGATCCTCGATGAGCCCACGGCGGGCCTCGACCCCACCGGCCAGATGGAGATCCGGGAGCTCATCCTGGACCTGGCCCGCCGGGGGAAGACGGTCTTCTTGAGCTCGCACAACCTCGATGAGGTGGAGCGGATCTGCAGCCGGATCGCCATCATCCATAAGGGCGAGATCAAGCTGTGTGGCGAGGTGGAAAGGCTCAAGGAGGCGGGACGCAGGGAGCTTGAGATCAGGCTCGGCAGTCCCCTCCCCGAGGAGGCAAAGGCGGCGCTTCAGGGGCTTCCCTACCTCAAGGAATGGCGTTACGAAGGAGAGAATCTCCTCCTCTCCCTCGACGGGGAGCACGACCCCTCCGAGGTGCTGAGCCTGCTCCTCCAGAAGGGGGCGGCGATTGAGGAGGTAAGGCGCCGGGAGCTTTCCCTTGAGGAGATCTACGCCGGAATAGTGGGGAAGGAGGCCGGATGAGCTCGATAAAGGCGATCGTGAAAAAGGACCTCAAGGACACCCTCCGCTCCAGGGCCGTTTACGTGAGCCTCGGGACAGCCGTGTTGCTTCTCGTGATCTGGTCAGGGGACCTGCGGGATATGGCCGAGGGCCTTGCGGAAAAGGGCGTTCCGTCTTCCCAGGCGGCCGCTGCTCTCAAACCGATGATCAACTCCAGCGCCGTCATGTTGTCATTTGCGCTGACGATCCTCTTCGGCATGTACATCAACGGCTACGCCGTCACCATGGAGAAGATGAAGCGCTCGCTGGAGTCGCTCCTCTGCACTCCGGTGGGGCTGCGGGGAATATGGCTGGGGAAGACGCTGGCGGTGTTTGCCCCCAGCGCGATCCTTGGGGTTGCGATCACCTTTTTGGGGCTTTTCGGCATGAACGCGGCCGTGATCGAGCCGAAGCTCGGGGCCTTTATCATGCCAGACAGGGCACCGCTTTTAGCCGCCCTGGTGGGGGTGCCCGCGGTGGCCTTCCCGCTCATGCTCCTCGTCACCGGGGTTCAGCTCATCCTTAGCAATATCCGCTGGGTCAACATCGTGTTCCTGGCGCTGATATTCACCGTGGGCTTCGGGCTTTCCCAGTCGCTTAAACTTAACTCGGGCTCCTGGAGCCTCGTCGGGGTGCTGTTTGGGATCGCCGCCCTCTTGGCCCTGCTCTCCGCCTTCCTTGCCCGTTTCCTCACCCCCGAGCGGGTGGTGCTTTCGAGCAAGGGGTGAGAGGCCAAGCTTCAGCCCGCCACCAGGGGATAAATCCAAACTGAACGGGTCCGAGGGCCGTCGAACTCGCAGAAGTAAACCCCCTGCCAGGTGCCCAGGGCGAGCCTCCCCCCCTCCACCGGCAGCACGAGCGACGGCCCCATCAGGGCCGAGCGGAAGTGAGCAGGGGAGTTTCCCTCCCCATGCTGGAAGGGGATCTTCGGGACCAGGGCGGCCAAGGCCCGGTTGACGTCTTCCCGTACGTCCGGGTCGGCCGCCTCGTTCACCGTCAAGGCGGCCGTAGTATGGGGGCAGAACAGGAGCACCGCCCCGTTTTCCACCCCTAGCGTCCGCACGACCTCTTGGACCCGGGAGGTGATGTCCAGGATCTCCTCATGGGCGCGGGTTCGCACCTGGATCGTAGCCCGATCGAAAACGGGGTTCATCCCAAGGCCTCCTGAAGCTGGGTGAAGAGCCGCTCCCGGTCCTTGAGGCCCTTGATGTGGAAGATCACCTCTTCCTCCCCGCCCCGGATCACGGCCACAAGTTCTAGACCGTTCTTCGCCAGTACCTCCAAGGCCCGATACACCTCGGAATGATGGGAGAGTTTGACGCGGATGCGCACCCCCTCCTCGCCGAAGCCGGCCATCTTGGCCAAGGCCCGCAGCACCCCGCCCCGGGTCAGCACCCCAACCAGCCGGCCGTTTTCGACCACCGGCAGGAGCAGATGGCGCTCTCCAAGAAGGACAACGGCCCGCTCCATGGGGTCATCCGGAGACACGGTCACGATGGGAGCAGCGGCGAGCTTCCCTGCGGGAAGCTCCTCGCTTGGCGCAGCTGCGATCGCCTTGCGGGTAAGGAAGCCCACCAACTTCCCCGCCTCATCCACCACGTATACGATGGCCAGGCCGTGTTCCTCAGCGAGCCTTTCCGCCTCCCCCACCGAGGCCTGGGCCCGGATCACCGGGGGATCCGGCTGCATCCACTCCTTAACCTTCATCCTTCGCTTTTGCCTGAGCCACCACCTTTTCCTGGATCTGAGCGGGGACGTAGTCGTACCTGGCGAACTCCATCTGGAAGGTCGCCCGCCCCTGGGTCAGGGACTTGAGGTCCAGGGCGTAGGACATAAGTTCGGCCAAAGGCACCTCGGCCTTTATCACGGTCTTGCCTCCTTGTGAGTCCATGCCCAGGATCCGCCCCCGGCGGGAGTTGAGGTCGGAGATGATGTCCCCGGTGAACGCATCCGGAGTGGTAACGGAGAGGTTCATGATGGGCTCCAGCAGGGTGGGTTCGGCCTGCTGGGCAGCCAGCTTGAAGCACTCCCGAGCGGCGATCTTGAACGACAGCTCAGATGAGTCCACGGGGTGATACATCCCATAAAACACGACCGCTTTTACGTCCACCACCGGATACCCAGCCAGGATCCCCTCCTGCATCGCTTCCCGGACGCCCTTCTCCACCCCGGGGATGAACTGTCCGGGGATGCAGCCGCCCTTGGTCTCGTCGACGAACTCAAACCCCGCTCCCCGAGGGAGCGGCTCGATCCTGAGATGGACCTCGCCGAACTGGCCCCGGCCGCCGGTCTGTTTCTTGTGACGGTACTGGGCGGTCGCCTGCTTCTTGATGGTCTCCCGGTAGGGGATCTTGGGCACTCGGAACTCCACCTCCACCCCATAGCGGTTACGCAGCCGCTCGGCCAGGACATCCAGCTGGACGTCCCCCATCCCGGAGAGGATGGCCTCCTTGGTTACGGGATCGCGCTCAAAACCGAGCGTAGCCTTGGTGGCCACCAGGTCCCTGAGCACCATGCTCATCTTCTCGTCGTCCGCCTGGGATTTGGGCACGATGGCCCGGGAGAACACCGGTTTGGGGAACGGGATAGCTGGTTCTGGCTCGGCCTCTGGGGAAGCGGAGAGGGTGTCCCCAAGCTCAATTCCGTCCACCTTCCCCAAGGCAACCACATCGCCCAACTGCGCGCTCCCGGTCTTCTCCAATTTGGTGCCCACAAAATTGTAAAGGTCGCGGATCTGAACCTTCTCCCCGGTGCGCAGGTTGAACAGGGAATTCCCCTCGCCCACTTTGCCCCCCAACACCTTTACGTAGGCCAACCGGCCGAGATAGGGGTCAATGGTCAGGGAAAACACGCGCAGCCGCGTTGTCTCGTCCCCGTCCGGCTCCGGAGCCAAGGCAAGAGCCATCTCAATCAACTCTTCCAATCCCTGACCGGTCTGGGCCGAGCCCCAGAGGACGGGAACGATGCCCCCCTCGGCCACGCCCACGCGCAGCGCAGCCATGATCTCCTCAGCGGAGAGAGGCTCATCCGCAAGCACCTTCTCCACCAGCGCGTCATCAAAGGTGGCCACCTCCTCCAACAGCTCCCCCCGGGTCTCCTCGGCCCGGGACCTCAGCTCAGGGGGCACCTCGGCCTTGCCCTGAAAGGCCACCGGCTTCCCCGAAAGGAGGTCATAAAGCCCCAGGAAGGATCCCCCTTCCCGGACCGGAAGCTGCAAGGGCCACAGCTTCGCCCCAAGCGCATCCCGGAGCTCGGAAAGGACCTTGTCCGGGTCTACATTGGGCTTATCCAACATGTTCACGAACACCAGCGCCGGCTTCCCCAGCCGGGCCCGGATCTCCCAGGCCTGTTCGGTAACCACCTCCACTGGCTTTTCCGCGTTGGCCACCAAAACAACGAGATCGGAGGCGTCAACCGCTTTGTAAATTTCCTCCACGAACTCCCCCAGCCCCGGGGTCACGAGGAGGTTAAGGCGCGTCCCCTTCCAGGTGCACGCGCCGATGGAAAGGTCGATGGAGTAACCCCGGCGCCGTTCCTCTTGGCTTTGGTCGAAGGCGATTTCGCCCTGGACCCCAGCCTTGGCCAGGAGCGCCCCGGCAAGCTGCGTCTTTCCAGAACCGGAGTGGCCGACAAAACTGATGGTACGTGCCTTCGCCATCCAGATCACCTCAAAGGTTGCCTGCTGAATGCCGATGGAGTATATCCTGACGGGTAAGCTTCGGCAAAAGGAGGGGGGATGAGGTTTCGTTCGGGAGCAGGGCAGGAGGAAGTGGCCCGCTTGATCCGGGAGCATCTGGAACAGGTGGCGGCGGCGGTGGAAGCCATGGCCGAAGGGGTTCGCGCCCTGGTTGAGGGAAAACCTGCAGCCGAACTTGCCGAGATCGCCCTGAAGACCCACGAGCGAGAGGGACGGGCAGATGACATCAGACGCAAGACCGAACTGACGTTAGTACAAGGGGCGCTGCTTGCGGGCAGACGGCGCACCCTGCTCCGACTGGTGGAGGGGGAAGACCGAGTGGCCAACGCGGCCGAGGCGGTAATGGATTACTTGGCGCTTCAGAACGTTAAGGTTCCGGAGCTTCTCCGGCCGCTGGTGCTGCAGATCCTGCAGGAGACTCAGCGGCAGATGCAGGCCGTGAAGCTGGCCGTGGAGGCATTGGTGGAAGGGAAACCGGAGGCCGTCAAGCTGGCCGAGGAGGTCGAGTACAGGGAAGGGCGGATAGACGCCCTTGAGCGGCGGTGCATGAACCGGCTGTTCGCGGCCGACTTGCCCCTGGCGGAGAAGCTCCTCATCCGGGACTTCATCGAAAAGCTTGTGGAGATCTCGGATCGAGCCGAGGACCTGTCGGACCTGGTGTTCACCTCGATGGCGGCCAGGCAAGCATAAAGGGGGAATCATGGCAAAACCTTTCTGTAAGCCGAAGGTCTTTTTCTTGGTGTTGCTTTTCGCCTTTGGGATGGCTGCAGTTCAGCCGGGGCGTGCCGAACTCCAGCCGTGGACGGAGCTTGGGCCTTGGGCGAGCCCGCTTTCCCCAACCGAGGTGGCCATCTCCTGGCAGACGGAAAGCCCGGCACTCGGAATCGTATGGTATGGGCCAAGTGTGGACTGGCAAAGAACCGGGGAGCTGCCCTATAGCGTTGCCCTGTCGAAGCCGGCCGAACTCGCCCATGTGACCATTTCAGGCTTGATCCCCGGCACCCGGTACGCCTACCGGGTAAAGCTGGGAGCAGAAGTTAGCCCGATATGCTACTTTTCCACCCCACCTGAAAAATTCCAGCCCTTTACATTCCTCGTCTACGGCGATACCCGCACCAATTACGACCTGCATGCGATGGTGACAAAGCGCATGGCGAGGGAGTCCGCGGAGTTCGTGGTACACGTGGGGGACCTGATCGAATCCCCCACCCAAACCGAGTGGCGCGCGTTCCTCAACTCTGGGGAGCTCCTACTTCGGGCGATGTCGTTTCTGTGTGTGCCCGGGAACCATGAACGCAACTCCCGTACCTATTACGAGCTGTTCCCGCTCCCCCAGGGAGGCGGCCGCTACGGGAAACAGTGGTGGTCCCTACGCTGGGGGGACGTGCTCCTGGTGGGCCTTGATTCCAACCTCCAGTACCTCAAGTTCACCGGCCTCAAGAAGGAAACGGCGTGGCTCAAAGAAGTGCTCGGGGAAGAAGCACGCTACAAGTTCGTGTTCTTACACCACCCACTGTTCAGCTCGGACCCCCACTATGGAGGGGACGAGGGTCTGGCAAAGCTCTGGCATCCCATCTTCATAGAAGCCGGGGTGACCGCGGTGTTCTGCGGCCACTGTCACAACTATGAGCACCTCGTCCGGGATGGGCTCCACTACTTCGTCACCGGAGGGGGTGGGGCCCCGTTCAGCCCCCTTTCGGACGCGCGGACAGAGGGGTCGGTACTGGGCATCGAGAACGTGCTCCATTACCTTAGGGTTTCGGTCTCAGAAGGAAAGGTGGTAGTGGAGATGGTGCCGGTGGCCGAGGTTCAAGCCGGTGAGGTGGCCGTGCTTTCCGGAGCTCCCATGGAGACCACAGAGCTTTCAAGGGCCGCCTGCGGCGTGGGAATCCCTTGATGGGGTGATGACCTTGAATGGGAGCTGGCTTGCAAGGATGTTAAGGAAGCCTCAACCCTTAGGATTGGTGAGACACACGCAAGCAGTGGAAAATGCGGCCGAGGAGCTGGGGAAGCAGTTGCGGGCCTGGCTGCGGGGGGAGGGGGTAGAAGCGGAGCTGGTCAGCGAGGCAGAGCACGCCGCCGATCGGGTGAAACGGGAACTCCGCGCCCGCCTCGGCGCAATTCGCCACCCCCCGATCCCAAGATCCTCACTGCTTGAGCTGATCTGGCACCAGGATGAGATCGCCGACCTATGCCAGGATGCCGCACTCCTCATGAGCTTGAGACGCCCGGACCTCTCCATAGAGCTTGAGGATGGGTTCCGTACGCTAGGGGAATCCTTGGTGCGAGTAGTCCATGAGTACCACCTAACCGTGGAGGCGTTCGAGGAAGCACTGGCAAGCGGCCTTTCCCAAGGGAAACTGAAACAGGTGCAGGAGGGCGTTGACAGAATCAACCTGCTTGAGCATGAGTCAGACATGGTAGAAAGGGAGCTTGTGAGGATCATCTACCATGCGGAGGGGCTGTCGGACTTCGACCGCTACCATCTGGTGCAGCTTGTGCTCATGTTGGGCGGGGTGGTGGACCAGACTGAGAACGCTGCCGGCGACCTGAGGCTTCTGGTCAGCCGCCTTTAAGGCGGCTTCACCGTGACCAGAGGGCGCAGGGTCGCGAGCAGCTCCTCCCCTATCCCCGGGACCTCCAATAGCTCGTCCAAAGAGGCGAACGGGCCGTGCTCCTCTCGCCAGGCCACGATCCTTTGGGCCAAGGCTGGCCCGATCCCGGGGAGGGCCATGAGCTGTTCTTTGGTGGCCTGATTCAGGTCCAGTGGGGTGGCCTCGACGAACTCAAGCGGCACCACCACCCCGGTAACTTCCACCGGCTTGGGAGCTGGGGGCCGGGCCGGGCTCCGAGGCGGAATCCATTGCGTCCCAGCGTAGATAAGAAGGGCGAAAACAAGCAGCGCAGCCGCCCAGAACCGGGCCCCAGCTTTATGGGAACAGCTCTTTGATCCTGTTCTCACCCCACTTCTCTCTGGCAAGGCGCATCCTCTCGGGCAACCTCTCGTAGCGTGCCTTGGCGAACTTCTCGCTCCACCGCCTGAGGAAAATCTCCCTCAGCCTAGCCGAAAGCTCCGGGGCTCCCGCCAGGCTCTCGCCGTGCTCCCGTGCCAGCTGCTCAAGTTCCGGGATATACACGTCCACAGCGGCCGCCCGATCGAAGAGCTCCAGGGCCTGCTCAGGGGCCTTGGCAAGCATCTGCTTGGCCTCTTGGAACAGTCGCCTCCGCTCCAGCTCCTCCTCCACGCGCCTTCGCATGAGCCTCGCCTTCTCCCGGTAGGTTGGGAGCTCCCACACAGGGAACGCAAGGAGTTTGCGTTCACAGCCATCGTTGGGGTTGGGGAACGCACGGGGACTCGCCCCGATGCGGCCGTGCCAAGCCAGGCACCGCTCACAAGTCCGCCAGGTGACATTGGTGTAGTACTGCCAAAGGGTCCGCCTTCCCCGAGCCAGATGCCAGAGGATCCTCAGCCAATCGAGCACCTATGCCCTCCTTGAAACCAGCATAGCTGGAGCCATCCCCAGGCACAAACGGATGCTTTATCTGTCTAACCCCTTGGCTTTTGTGGCATAACCATAAAGCCGAAGGCCTTGAAGGGATTCGAGGCCGGATAGCCGCCCAACGCTGAAGGCCCCTTGCCCCAGGGGCCTTTCGCTTTTGGTGCCGAGGGTGGGAATCGAACCCACACGCCCCCGCGGGGCACGGGATTTTGAGTCCCGCGCGTCTGCCAGTTCCGCCACCTCGGCTCAACCCTTATTATACGCGCGGAAGCATTTGGAAGGGAGGCTGCCTTGAAGATCGCCGTATTTCGAGCGGAAGGCCTCACCGTAAAAGGAGCGGTGGTGGGAGAAGAAGCGGTTGGGCTGGGAAGGAGATGGCCACTTGAGGAGGTTCGTCTTCTTCCCCCGGTCAGGCCACAGAAGATCGTGTGTCTGGGCCGGAACTACCGTGCCCACGCCGAGGAACTGGGAAACGAGGTGCCCGAGCGCCCCTTGCTCTTCTTCAAGCCCCCGTCCGCGGTGATCGGGCCGGGGGACCCCATCGTCCTACCTCGCTCCTCCCGCGTGGACTACGAAGGGGAACTCGCCGTGGTGATCGGCCGCCGTTGTCGCAACGTCAGGGCAAAAGACGCCTATGAGGTCATCCTGGGATACACGTGCCTGAACGACGTCACCGACCGGGATGCCCAAGGATGGGAACGAAACTGGGTCCGGGCCAAGGGGTTCGATACCTCATGTCCGTTGGGCCCTTGGATCGTGACCCAGGATGAGCTTTCCTTCCCGCTCACCATCGAGACCTATGTGAACGGGGAGCTCCGCCAGCGGGGGACCACCGACGAGCTCGTCTTTCCCATCCCCGAGATCGTCGAGGAGGTCAGCTCGTTTATGACCCTGGAGGAGGGAGACGTGATCGCCACCGGCACCCCGGCCGGGGTGGGTCCCCTCTCCCCTGGGGATCAAGTGGAGGTGAGGATCTCCGGGATCGGGAGCCTGGTAAATCCGGTGAAGAAGTGAAACAGGGGGCCGCGCGCGGCCCTCGATAGCTCAGGAAAGCTCGAGATTCACCGAGTTCGCCACCTTGAGGGTCTGTCCCACGAGACACCCCTCCACGAACGCCCTCGCCTTAGAACGCTTTTCCTCGGGGAGCCCGGGGATGTGCACCCGGACGGTGAAGTTCCCGAGGCGCATAGGGGACTGGAGCGTCTCCGCCTCGGCCACCGCCTCGATGCCCTCTGCGGGGAGCCCCTCCCGATCGGCGAACATCTTGGCGAAGATCCCCGAACAGGCTGCTAGCGCCGCCAGGAGCAGCTCTGGAGGGGTGGGACCCAGGTCCTTCCCTCCCTTGGCCGGGGGAAGGTCGGTGGTGAGCTCATGCCCCCGGACCTTGATCGTGAACGCAAGGCCTTCCTTCCAAGTTGCGGTTGCTCTTGTCTTTTCCGCCATGGTTCTCCTTTCGTTTAACGTTGGCACTGCGGGCAAAAGTACGTGCTTCTGCCCGCGATCTTCACCCGCCGGATGGGGGACCCGCAAGCGTAGCAAGGTTCCCCTTCCCGGCCGTACACCGCAAGCTTAACCTGAAATGCCCCGGGCTCCCCGGTGGGGACGCGGTACTCGGCGTCGGCGAGCGTGGTGCCCCGGCCGGAGATCGCCTCCTTAAGCACCTCCGGGATGGCCTTGATCAAGCGCTGCACCTCCTCTTCAGCGAGGGCCCGGGCCGGCCGGCGGGGATCGATCCCGGCCCGGAAGAGGATCTCGGCCGCGTAGATGTTCCCGATCCCGGCGATCTTCCGCTGATCGAGAAGCCAAGCCTTGATCGGCATCCTACTTTTCGCAAGCTCGCAAGACAGCCAAGACAAATCCCCAAACGGCTCCGGTCCAAGTGGCTTTTCGAACCTTTCCACGAACTCCACCGTGGCCAACCGCCTCCGGTCAACCAGGTACACGCTCCCGTGCGGAAAGCGCAACGCCAGCCGCACCCTTCCCTCGGGCACCCCCGACTTGCACCAGACAAGCCTCCCGGACATGCGCAGGTGCACCACCAATGTGCCCTTCCCTAGCTCGATCAGGATGTATTTCCCGCGCCGGGAAAGACGCCGCACCTGGGCCGGCAGGGAGAGGGGTTTGATACCTGGGAGGAGCGCGGGGTCATAGGCTTCGGTGGACTCAAGCAGGCGGCCTTCGATATGCGGGCGCAGGGCCCGGACGATGGTCTCCACTTCGGGGAGCTCCGGCATCAGCGGCTCCGTATCTGCTCGAACACCGCGAGGAGCTTGCGGGTGGACATCTCGGTGGAGAGCTCTCGGGCGGTCCGCAGGGCCCCCTCCCGGAGGCGCTCCCGCAGCGAGGCATCGGCAAGGAGCTCCAGCACGGCTTCGGCGTAGCGGACCTCGTCCTCCGGGGCACAGAGGGCGTTTTCCCGGTCGCGCACGATGTCCTTGACCCCCATCTCCGGGATCGCCACCACCGGCAGTCCCGCGGCCATGGCCTCGAGCACCACCATCCCTTGGGTCTCGGTCTTGGAGGCGAACACAAACAGATCCGCCTGGCGGTAGTAGTCCACAAGCCGGTCATGTCCGATGTAGCCGGGGAACAGGACCCTTCTGGCCACCCCAAGCCGGCTTGCCTCGTGCACCAGATCCTCGGCGGACGGGCCTCCCCCGATCATGACCAGGAGCACATCCGGACGCCTGAGCGCCACCTCCCGGAACATCCTGAGCAAAAAGAACACGTTCTTTTCAGGGGCCAGCCGCCCCACGTAGAGGAGAATCGGGGCCCGGTCAGGGAGGGCGAGATCCGCACGCAGGTCATGCTGGATGGGGCGGGAGAAGAGCCGCAGGTTGACCCCGAACGGAAATACATGGATCGGTACCCGCACCCCATAGCGCAGAAGCTCGTCCCTGACAGGGGTGGACTCTACTGTAACCACATCGCATTGGTTGCAAAATACCGCGGATATGACCTCGGCCGTCCGCCGGGGAGGGCGCAGCGGGGGTGGAAGATAGTGCCTGTAGGCCACGTACAGGGTGTGATAGGTGTGGACGTGGGGGATGCGGCCCCGCCGCGCCGCCCACAGGGCCAGGGCACCTAAAGAGAACGGGGTGTGGGAGTGGATGGCATCCAGCTCCCCCAGGATCCTCCGCGCCCGGAGCGGTATGGGAAAAGCCACCCGCGACTTCCGGTGGAACAGGAACGTGACCGCCGGAAGCCGGATCACACGGGGATCGGGCTTTTCCCTGCCGTAGTGGGGGCAGAAAACGTACACCTCGTGTCCGGTACGCTCCAGCTCCTCTCGAAGCCAGTGCACCGTGGTCGTCACCCCGTTGATCTCGGGGAGATAGGTGTCCGAAAACAGGCCGATCCTCACGGCAAGACCCTCCTGTTACGTTTCTTTGTAGATCAGCTTGCCCTCGAGGAAGGTCATATACACCCGGACCCTGTCCCAGGGGACATTCCGCGGGTCGGCGGAGAGCACCACCAGGTCGGCCCGCCTGCCAGGGGATATTCCCCCAATTTCTCCCTCGGCACACGTGGCGTAGGCCCCGCCCCAGGTGTAGGCCTGGAGGGCCTCCTCCAAGGGGAGCCGCTGGACCGCATGGGGCGGATCCGTCGCCCCGGGGAGCCCGTAAAGTGGTCCCATAGGCATCCCGTCGGAGCCGAACGCCAGCGGGATGCCCCGGTCCACCACCCAGGCATGGGGGTCGATCACCTCGTCCCGCGCTTTCCCCAGGCGGGCCTCGTACATCTTCCCCGGCCCGGACCAGCGGGCCACGAAATTGGGCTGCATGGAGGCGACCAGGCCCAGCCTTGCCATGCGATCCAGCTGCTCCTCCGTGGGAAGCTCAAGGTGCTCGATCCGATGGCGTCCCTCCGGCCCCACGCCGGCGAGTTCGCAGGCGGAGATCGCCTCCTCGATGGCCAGGTCCCCGATGGCGTGGATCGCGACCTGAAGCCCGGCCCCATCGGCCCGGCGCAGGATGTGGGAGAGCTCGTCTCGGGAGAGGAGGAGCTGTCCTTGCCCCCCGCCATCGGCGTAGGGAAGGGAGACGGCCGCGCTCCTGGCCCCGATGGAGCCGTCCACGAAGGCCTTTACCCCCTGCACACGCACGAACTCGGTGCCAAACCCCCGGCGGACACCGAGCCCGAGGAGATGGTCGAGCTCCTCCACCGGGAGGTAGAGGAAGACCCGGGTGGTGAGGAGTCCCCGGTCCTCGGCGAGCTGAAAGGCCGAAAGCACGTCCGGCCCCCCCATATCCGCCACCGCCGTGATCCCCAGGCTCGCCGCGTAGCGGGAGGCCGCCGCGGCGGCCTCCACCAACATCTCCTGGTCCGGTTTGGCACAGTCGAGAAGGGCCTCCGCCGCTTCCTCCCACAGGTGCCCCCGGGCCCGGTCCACGTGCTCCCCCTCCGGGCGGCCGCAGCGCGCCAAGGCCAAGGTGTTGGCCACCACCAGGTGTCCGTCCACCCGCACTGCGCACGCCGGCGCTTTGGGGACTGCCCGGTCCAGGTCCCTCCGCTCCAGGTACCTGCGCTCGGGCCAGGTGGACTCGTCCCAGCCCCGGGCCACCACCCACTCCCCGGGCCGGGCCCGCGCCGCCTGGGCGAGCATGTCCAGCGCCTCGGGGAGCGAGCTCGCCTGGGAGAGATCAACGTAGAAGGTTCGGTCGAGTCCTGTTTTCAAAAAGTGGGTATGGGCGTCGAAGAAGCCGGGAAGGAGCGGACGGCCCTCAAGGTCGATGAGCTGTGTCTCCGGGCCCCGCAGCCTGAGGATCTCCTCGCTTTTTCCCACCGCATGGATGCGCCCGCAGCGAACCGCCACCGCATCCCCAGGGCTTCCCAGGAGAAGGCAGCCGTGGTATAAGATGACATCGGCCGACATGGCTTTGGATTATAGCGAGGAGCCTTCCGTGGACACGCAGGTTTTGGACTGCAGCGCCGCCGGGATCGCCAAGGCGGCGGAGATCGTCCGGGCTGGGGGCCTGGTGGCATTCCCCACCGAGACGGTGTATGGGCTGGGGGCAAACGCCCTGTCCGCCCAGGCCGTGGCCAGGATCTTCGAGGCCAAGGGGCGGCCCCGGTTCGACCCGATCATCGTGCACGTGGCGGGCCCAAAGGAGGCCGAGCCCCTGTGGGCAGAGGTTCCACCCTTGGCCCGGGCCCTCATGGCCCGCTTTTGGCCCGGCCCCCTCACCTTGGTCCTCCCAAAGTCCGGGCTGATCCCAGAGATCGTGACCGCTGGCCTGCCCACGGTGGCGGTGAGGATGCCCGACCACCCCATGGCCCTGGCCCTCATCCGCGAGGCCGGCTGTCCCATCGCCGCCCCCAGCGCCAACCGGTTCGGCCGGCCCAGCCCTACCCACCACGACCACGTGCTCGATTACCTGGCCGGGAGGATAGAAGCGGTGCTCGCTTGCGGCCCCACCCCAGTGGGGATCGAGTCCACCGTCGTGTCCTTGGTGGAGACCCCGCCCCGGGTGCTAAGGCCCGGAGGCACCCCGCTTGAAGCCCTGCGGGAAGTGGTGGGGGAGCTGCGGGTGGATCCACCTCGGGTGAGCCAGGGGGCAGCCCCAGCCCCGGGAACCCTGCCCCGGCACTATGTTCCCCAGATCCCGCTGTTCCTCCTCGAGCCCGGCCCTCCCGAAGGCAGAGAAAAACTGCCCCGCCGCCGGTGCGGCATCCTGGCCTTCCGAGGGGAGTGGCACGACTTCGGACGCGTGGAGGTGCTGTCCCAGTCGGGGGACCTCAGGGAGGCGGCAGCGAACTTCTTCGCGGCCCTGCATGAGCTTGATCGGGCGGGGCTTTCCGCCATCGTGGCCGAGCCGGTTCCCGAGGAAGGGCTTGGGGTGGCGATCATGGACCGGCTCAGACGAGCTGCCTCAGGCCGGGCCCGCCTGGACGACGAGTTCGTCTGGATCGTAAGATAAGGAAGTATGAAGCTAACCGGAAAGCGGGTGGCGGTGTTGGTGGCGGACCTCTACCAGGAACTTGAGTTCTGGTATCCATACTACCGACTCATCGAAGAGGGAGCGCAGGTCGTGGCGGTGGGCCCTGAGGCCCGGGAGTACAAGAGCAAGCTGGGGTACCCGGCCAAGGCGGACCTTTCGGGGAAGGAGGCCCGGGCCCAGGACTTCGACGCCGTGATCATCCCCGGGGGCTACGCCCCGGACTACATGAGGAGGAGCCCGGAGCTGGTGGCGTTCGTGCGCGAAATGGCCGAGTCCGGGAAGGTAGTGGCCGCCATCTGCCACGGGGGCTGGATGCTGTGCTCGGCCCGGGTGGTGCGGGGGAAGCGGGTCACCAGCTTCTACGCCATCCGGGACGATCTGGAAAACGCCGGGGCAACCTGGGTGGACGAGCCGGTGGTGCGGGACGGGAACCTCATCACCTCCCGCGTCCCAAGCGACCTCCCCGCCTTCCTGCGCGAGATCATCTCCGCCTTGACTGAGGGCTAGCGCCTTTCCGGCTTCGTCCGACCTCAAACCTAAATCCGTGATGAGATAGCAGCCCATCGCTGCCTCGCCCCACATCCGGGCCGCTTGCTAGAATACATCTTGGCCATCCGCATAACGAACCGCGGGCTGCCGGACGTCCTCCACTCAAGCAAATATCCGCTCTCACTTCGATTGCCTCTTTTCCGCCTCGGCCAGAGACGAAGAACCCCCCTTCGCGGTGCCCGCACCCGATCCAAAGTCTCCTGAGCGGGCCTCACTTCGCGGCATGTCCTGCCCTCAATACGTACAGGATCCCATAGAGCACCTTGCGATCGTCGGCCCGAGGACGCCCAGTGTGGGCAGGTGGAGGCAGAAGCGGCCGAATCCTCTCTGCTCGTCGGTAAGTTTAGACCCTTCATTCTAACCAAAAGCACTCACATGCCATATAAAACAATTGCTAGCACCCCAAACACCGCTTCAATTCCCATGAGCACGAGCACCAAAGTGCGCTCGTGGATCCCACCGGTGAGCTTCATGATGGCTTGGCATAAACCTTTCGGGCCATCCGCCGGACAATAAAGCTTGCCGTTCCTCAACTCACCAAAGCTCTTGGGAAAGCGGTGGGCAGCCTTGAATAGCAAATCGATTACATACGGAACAAACATGATAACACCTGCTGTCTCGAAGTTCCCCACGATGACTGCAGCGGCGATGATCGCT
>JAGGRX010000173.1 GCA_021159405.1 Candidatus Bipolaricaulota bacterium
CCCAAAAGGACGTCTAGGCTCTCGAGCCCGTCATCCACGCACCAGCCGGTGACTCCCCGATCGAACTTCACCTTCCACCAAGTGTAGCCATCCGCTTGGACCGGCCCTTCCAGCACGTTCCCCAGGCTTCCCTCGGGCAGGTAGCCGGGGTAGGCGGGGTCGGTGATCTCCGGCTGGTCCAGGCCTGGGCCCTCCCGCACGTTGAGGTTCTGCATCACCCGTACGCGTTCACCTACGGCAAACCTGGCGGAGGCCGGCGCCGGCTCGCCCGCGACCACGATCAGGCGCTGGGCGGTCTGAGGGGCTTGCGCCAACGGAGTATCCTCATCCTTCCACACGCTGAACTGGACAGAGTATTCCCCTTCCCGGTTCACCGTATGGGTCCAGCTCACCGTCCTCTCCTCACCAGGCTTAAGTGGCGGATCGAGGACCGTCTCGTACCTTTTTTCCAACGGCCCGCCTTTGCTCCAGATGTCGGCCCGGACGATGAAGGCACGGGCCCTGTTTCCGGTATTGGCCACGGTCACGCTCAAGGTGACCGTATCGCCTGGCTTGACATGGGCAGGGTTCTCCGGGTCACTCGGGGAGTAGCTGCGGATGGTGGCCTCGATGCGGGCACAGCCTGCGAGGAGGGATGCTATCCCAAGGAAGGCCAGAAGCACGACCGCCGCTTTCCCTTTCCGCACCTTGCCCATTCCCATCACGACACCAGTAAACCGAACCCAGGGACGTGATGACCATTACATTGGTCCCCCGAGCAGGTGAGGTTTGTACAAGCCCGCAGGATGAGGCGATCGTCCTCAAGGAGCATCGACGCCCATTCAAAGCCGAAAACCCGCAGCGGCCGCTTGGGGAATGCGCGGTACAATAAAAGTACAGCTTCCCAATGCCACGACGAACCGGAACCGCGGACCTTCCCCTGCATGGGGGGCATGCCCCGAGGTGGCTGTTTTCCAGGATGGTTAGGCTCGGACGCGAGGTGCTTTTGGCGCTCTCCGAGGAGTTCGGAACCCAAGGAGTGCTCCGGCGCCTTGCTGACCCATTTTGGTTCCAGGCCCTTGGGTGTTTTTTGGGGTTCGACTGGCACTCAAGTGGGCTTACCACCACCACCTGTGGGGCCCTCAAGGAGGCGCTGGCCAGTGTGGGGAAGGAGCTGGGGCTCTACGCCGCCGGAGGGAAGGGCGCGGTGTCCCGCCGGACCCCGTACGAGATCATCGCCCGGGGAGAGGAGCTTTCCGTGGAACCCCAACCCTTGGTCTACGCTTCCCGCATGGCGGCCAAGGTGGACTCCGCTGCCCTACAGGACGGGTTTCAGATCTATCACCACGTGTTCTTCTTCGATCGCGAGGGACACTGGTGCGTGGTTCAGCAGGGGATGAAAGGGCAGGCCGGCATGGCAAGGCGCTACCACTGGCTGTCCGATGGCCTTGAGAGCTTTGTGTGCGAGCCCCATGTCGGCGTGGTGGGAAAACGAACGGGATCGGTTTTGAACCTGGTGGCAAAGGAGGCCGCCCCGGCAAGGGAGGCGATCCCGGAGTTGAGCCGCAAGGCCCCGGAGAAGCTGGTGGGTGAGCTCACTAAGCTCAGGCAGATGAAACTTCCCCGCCGCCATGCGGTGCTCATCTCGGACATCAACCCAGCGCGACTCAAGACGGTGTTCCTTAAAGCATATGAAAGCCAAGCCCAGGACTTCGAAAGCTTGCTTGGGGTCCCGGGCCTGGGGGCCAAGGGACTGCGGGCGCTGGCGCTCCTCTCCGAGCTTCTGTACGGGGCGCCGGCCTCTTTCCGTGACCCGGCCCGTTACTCTTACGCCCACGGGGGGAAGGATGGGACACCCTATCCGGTGGACCGGGAGGCCTATGACCGAACTATTCAGGTGCTGAGGCGGGCGGTCAGGAGAGCCCGGCTGGGGCAGCGTGAGGAGCTTGCCGCCCTCAAGCGGCTCGGTTCCGCCTTGGGTGCAAAGGAGGCTTAGTGGCGCCTGCGACGATCGCAGCCATTTTGTACGTGATGACGCTGGTCGGGGTTTGCATCTGGGTATTTCAGGACGCGGAGCGGCGGGGGAAGTCCGGCTGGCTCGCCGGCCTGATGGTTTTCTTCCTCGGTTTTCCCGGTGGGCTTTTGGCCTGGCTACTCTTCCGCCCTAAGCTTCCGGACCAAACTCAATCCCCCTCAAAGGAGACCAAACCCTGGCCGCAAAGTTGAGCGGTCGTCAAGGGGAGTTTTTGGATAAGGCCTTGCCGCGTTCGGTGGCCGCCATGACGGCCTTGATCAGTGCCACCCTGAGTCCACCCTCCTCCAGGGCCATGAGGCCATCTATGGTCACCCCCGCCGGGGTGGTGACGTCGTCCTTGAGGAGCGCCGGGTGTTGGCCGGAATCCAAAACCAGCGCCGCCCCGCCCAGGATCGCCTGGGCGGCAAGCTCGGTGGCAAGCTTCCGCGGGAGGCCCATCTTCACCCCGCCCTCGGACAGTGCCTCGATGATGATGTAGGCATAGGCCGGCCCGGATCCTGATAGCGCGGTCACGGCATCCATCAGCTCCTCGTCCTCCACCTGCGCCACCCGACCCACGGAGGAGAAGATCGCCCGAGCCACCTCCAGGTGCTCTGGACGAGCGTAGCGGCCAGGGCAGATGGCCGTCATCCCCAGACCGATCTGACATGGGGTGTTGGGCATGGCCCGTACCACCGGGATCGGTTTTCCCAGCCCTTCTTCCACGAACCGGGTGGTGGTGGCCGCGGCCACAGAGATGAGGAGCTGCTTTGGGGTGAGCACATCGCGGATCTCGGAAAGCACCTTGGGGACGGTCTTGGGCTTGACGGCCAGGATCACCGTGTCTTTGCCTTGGACCAAGGCGCGGTTGTCCGTGGTCACGGGGATGCCCAGCCGCTCCTCGGCCGCTTTCGCGGTCTCCGGGTGGGCAGTGCTTCCTACAAGGCCTTCCCGGGGCGCAAGCTTGGCTTTGAGGATCCCCTTCGCCAAGGCGGTCCCAATGGTGCCTAGACCCACTATCGCGATGTTTCTTTGGGACATGTTTTCTCCTTTTTAAGCTGAACTTCTCCCGCGCACCGCTTCCAAGAGCAGCTCGTCGTCCGTCACGCCCACTCGCCGGAACAGGCCCACCAGATCGTCCACGGTGAGATTTCGCTTTTCCTCTTGCCCTAGGTCCAGGTGCACTCGCCCTTTGTGCATCATGATGAGCCGGCTTCCGGTGCGTAGGGCTTGGTCCATGCGGTGGGTGACCATCAGTGTGGTGATCCTGCTTTCCTCCACCAGGCGCTCGGTCACCTCAAGCACCTTGTCCGCATTGGCCGGGTCCAGGGCCGCGGTGTGCTCATCGAGGAGGAGGAGCTTGGGCTGGGCCAGTGTGGCCATGAGCACGGTCACCGCCTGACGCTCCCCACCGGAGAGGTGTGCCACCCTCTCATTCAGCCGGCTTTCAAGGCCCATGTCCAGATGGGCCAGAGCCTTCTCCAGGCGCTTCCGCTTGGCATGAGACAGGGCCAGGCCCAGTCCCCGGGGACCCTTGCGCAAGGCCAGGGCTAGGTTCTCGGCCAAGGTCATGTGGGCGGCGGTGCCTTTCAGGGGATCCTGAAACACCCGTCCGATCCAGCGGGCTCGACTGTGGGCTGGCCAGCGGGTCACGTCTCTGCCGGCGATCTTCACCCGACCACGGGTGGGGCGACAGGTGCCGGCGATGACGTTGAGCAGCGTGCTCTTTCCGGCGCCGTTTGAGCCGATCACCGTGACGAACTCCCCTTCGGCCAAGGAAAGATCTACGCCCCGCAGGGCCTCGATCCTTTCTGCTCCCAATATGAAGGTCTTTGAGATGCTGGAAAGCTCCAGGATCATGCTTCCTCACCCTTGAGCCTGGCCCGAATCGCCGGGGCCATGAGGGCCCCCAGCACCACCAGGGCCGTGAGGAGTTTGAGGTCCGAGGCTGTGAACCCCAGGGCCCCTCCGTAGCGCAGTGCCACCAGGATCGCCCCCCGGTAAAGACACGAGCCGATCAGGGTCGCGGCCGTGGCCCAGATAACCGTGCGGGGGCGAAACAGCATTTCCCCGATGATCACCGAGGCCAGACCGGCGACGATCGTCCCCACCCCCATGCCCACATCCGCAAACCCCGAGTACTGGGCCACCAGGGCCCCGGACAGGGCCACCAAACCGTTGGATAGGGCCAGGCCTAGGATCACCATGGTCTCGGGGTTGACCCCGAATGCCCGAACCATGTCGGGATTATCCCCGGTGGCGCGCATGGCCGTACCCAGCTCCGTGTGGAAGAAGAGGTCCAGGAGGATCTTGAATCCGAAGGCCAGGATGGCAGCGACTAAGACCAGCCCCCAAGGGGGGGTAAGATGCAGGGCCTGTACTGTGGCCGTGAGGGCGGAGGGGCGGCCGAGCAGGGGGAGGTTCGGTCTTCCCATGATGCGGAGGTTGAGGGAGTAGAGCATGATCATCGTTAGCACCCCGGCCAGAAGCCCCTGGATCCGGAATTTGGTGGCCAAGATCCCGGTGAAGGCCCCGGCCGCTGCCCCCGCCCCCAGGGCGACCAGGGAGGCGAGGAAGGGGTCCCAGCCCCCGATGATCAGCGCGGCTGCCACCGCAGCCCCCAGGGGGAACGTCCCGTCCACGGAGAGGTCGGGGAACGCGAGTACCCGGAACGAGATGTACACCCCCAGGGCCATCAGGCCGTAAATCAACCCCTGCTCGACCGCATGGACGAAAAGCGTCACGGCGTTATCCCTAGTCCTCGATCACAAACCGCCTTCCCCCAAAAAGGAGCCCAGTTGCCTTCTCCTTTATTGCTTGCGGGAAGGAGAAGCTTATCTCCTCGGCCATGTCCAGGTTCAGCCATAGTTGGGTACCCTTCTGGTACTCCACCGGAAGGTCGGCAGGTGAAGCGCCCTGGAGGATTTTGAGCACCAGCTCGCCCGTCATGCGGCCATGGTCGTAGTAGTCAAAGCCCGTACACACCAGCGCCCCACGCTCCAGGCTGGAGGGATCGGCCACCAAAAGCGGTATCCCTTGGGACCTGGCTACGTCCACCACCGACTCCAAGGCGGAGACGACCGTATTGTCGGTGGTGATGTAGATGGCCTGGACGCGGCCGATGAGGGATTGGGCGGCCAAGGGCACTGCGGCCGTGTTCTCCGCCGCCGCCACCACGATCTCAAGGCCCAAATCTCCACCGGCCTCCTTGGCCATGTCCGTGAGGATGGCGGAGTTGGCCTCGCCGGGATTGTAGACCATGCCCACCTTCGTGAGGCCGGGAACGAGCTCCTTGAGCAATGCTAGGTCCGAGGCCACGTCGATCATGTCCGAGGTGCCGGTCACGTTGGGGTAGCCCGTGAGCCCGGCCCCCACCGGATCCGTCACCGCGGAGAACACCACCGGGACGCTCGTGTCCTTGAACACCTGGACCGCGGCCTGTGAGGTAGGGGTGGCTATGGAAACCACCAGGTCCACCCCCTGAGCGAGGAAGTTCTGAGCTATTGACATGGCCACGGAGAAGTCCCCTTGAGCATTGCCCAGTATGTACTCTACGTTCTCTCCCTCAACATAGCCCGCCTCGGCGAGCACATCGATTACGCCCTGCCTTACCGCGTTTAGGGCGGGGTGATCAACGATTTGGGTGATCCCAATCTTGAGCGGGGCGGCAAGGGCCGCCAGCCCAAACAACACCGCTGCCAACAGCGCCGATAATTTCACCTTTCTCACCTTTCACCTCCTCGAAAAAACAAAAACCGCAAGGTTTCCCTTGCGGCACGCGGGCGGACCTCCTCTGGTGGAGGTCACGCCCCTACACGAACCAGTAATACACGAAATAAGACGCTAGCCCAACTATCACCTCCTTTGCCTGCACAACTGCTCGCCCCTTCATCGTCAATACCTATATAGCACGGAAGGGCCCCCCGTGTCAAGGGGTGAGGGCGGCCACGGCCCGCTCCAAGGCCATCCCCCGGGAGCCCTTGACCAGGAGCAGTGTGGGCAGGCGAACCTCCTCCCGCACCTTGGCAAGCAGGGCCGTAAGGTCCTCGGGCTCCGCCGCTCCCGGACCATCCCAAGCCGTGAATGCCTTCGCCATGCGGGGACCGAAGGCGAACAGGAGATCCACTCCCTGCCAGCGGGCTTCCTCCACCACCGCCCGGTGGTAGCGGGCTTCGTCAGGGCCCAGGTCCAGCATGTCACCAAGCAGGGCTGCCCGCCGCTCTACGGGCAGGTTTAAGGTGACCAGCGTTTTCAACGCCGCCCGCATGGAAAGTGGGTTGGCGTTATAGCAATCGTCCAGGATCCAACCGAAGGGGGCGGGGTGCAGCTCCAACCGGTGTGGCAAGGGATGCACCTCGCTCAGGGCTCGGGCGGCCGCCTCCTCGGGCACCCCCATGCTCCATGCCAAGGCCAAGGCTCCACAGGCCAACGCAGCCACGTGTTCTCCCAGGAGCTTCAGCCTAACAGGGATTTCGCTCCGGGGGGTTACAGCGAGGAAGCGCACGCCGTCTGGGGAGTCCGCCACCACCTGCCGGGGGTAGAAGTCCGCTTGGGGGGTGCTTCCGAACCTTATGCATACGCCCGCACACGTGTCGGCCCGGGCCCGCAGCTCAGGGAAGTCCCAGTTCAGGGCGAGCACCCCCTCCTCCGGGAGGGCCTCGGCGAGCTCCCACTTGGCCTGGACCACCCCCTCCCGGTCCTTTAGGCCGGCGAGGTGCGCCTCCCCCACCCCGGTGATGATCCCGGCCCATGGCCGTACAAGCTGGGCGAGCCTTCTGATCTCCCCGGGCCCGGCCGCCCCCAGCTCCAACACCGCCACCTCCGCATCGTCCGGAACGCTCAAGATCTCAAGTGGCACCCCAAGCTCGGTGTTATAAGATTCCCGGGCCCTGAACGCGCGGTAGCGGACCGCAAGCGAGGCGGTGATGAGCTCCTTAGCGGTGGTCTTTCCAAACGAACCTGTCACCCCCACGAACGGGATGGCAAGCTGATCCCGGCGCCAGGCAGCGAGGTCCCATAGGGCGGCCTCCACGTCGTCCACCAAAAGCAGGTTGTGGCCCTGTCCCGGATCCCGGGAGACCAAGGCCCCGATCGCCCCCTTGGAGAAGGCCTCGGGAAGGAAATCGTGTCCGTCGTGCCGTTTTCCCTGGAGGGCGACGAACACGTGCCCGGGTTCCACCTTGCGGGAGTCGCAGGCCGCCCCGGACGCGATAAACGGGGCACGTGGCCGGATGAGGGTCGCCCCCAAGATCTCCGCTGCCTCACGTAAGTCCCACATGTCTATTCCTCCGCTTCAAGGGGAAGGATCAACGACACTTGGTCATATACCACCGCACGCCCCACCGAAACCGAGACGTCGCCCACCCCGTACAGCCAGGGCTCCCCGACGAGTTCCGAGATGGGATCCAGGGCAAATAGCTCCACGGTGAGGGTGTCGTAGGAGGGGATCCCCTCGATGTAGTCCACGAGGGCCGCGATGGAGTCGATCAAGGGTGCCCGCTCACCCTTCTCAATGGCCCTGGGACCACCGTAGGCCCTGAGCTCGACATATGGGCTATCCAAGCCCTTCGGAATGGGAAGTTCCCCCGACCAGAAGGTCTCCTCTCCCCGCCAGTCCTGGAGGTAAACGGTGAAGTGGATGGTATCCCCCGGTGCGTAACTATCCTTGTCTACCTGTAGATCTCGTATAAAAACGGCGGAGAGCTCATCCGTGACCGTGGCGTTAAGGTCGATCCGAAGAAGGCCCGGATCTGTAAATTCGTTGTACTCCAGGATATCGGTGACGATGGCGGCTTCCCGGGGCACGTACTGGGCGATATCCTCTGTGGACAGGAACACATTGTGCCGCTCCAGGGGCTTGGGCAACCCCTCCCCCTCGATGCGATAGCGGACGCTCACCGTGCCGGGACCGATGCGGTCCAAAGCCCGGTCCGTGGCTTCAAGCCCGGTGATGTAGCAAAGGAGCCCCGAGTAGCGCGGCTCCCGCACCATACTGGCGGAAAGGTCGCTCCCCCGGCCGCGGGTTTCGTCCCACACCGAAAACTCTAGATCCACCGCGCTCGGCGACTTTCCCACCAAGCCTCCGATCCCGGCCCAGCGGTCGGCGACCACAGCCCCCCGTACATCCCCCAGGCTCCCCAGCTTGTAGGGGGCGTCGAGGGCCGCCACGGTGTCAAGCACATAAGCCGAGCTGAGGAAGTAATCAGTGCGGCCGGAGAAGAGAAACGGGTGTCCAAAGGCAAGCACCGCATCCCCGTCGACGAGGGTGACCGTGCCCAGCGCGCCCAATGAGACGTCGCCGGAGAGGAGCCCCACCCCCACCGGTGCCCCTGGCGAAAAGGGAAGGCCCTCTGAGCCAGGGGTGGAAGGCGGGGCTTGGATTATCCGGCCTACCCCAGGGCCGGTGAGGCCTGGGAGGCGGGTCCGCCACGGGGGAAGGAGCGAAAGCAGTGGATGATCCTCCCGGCGAATGTCCAGCCCTTGCCTTACGATCTCAAGCGCCCGCGGGGAGAGGCCGGCTGCCACGACGGGGGCGGAAAGCGGCCAAGAGTACAAAGTCCTAGGTTCAAGGGATTCTGGCGGGGTGGCACAGAATTTCAGGTGCAATATGCCCATCTTCTTAAGCTCTTTGGGGATGGGGAGTTCCTCCTGGGGTGGCCCTTCCGGGGCCTGTTTGACCTCGGCCAGCACCTTGAGCATGGTCTCAATTGGGGTAACCAGTCCCAACGGGCGCTCGGGCTCCGCTGACCACATGGCAGCCCGGGAAAGCGCCCCGGCCAGTTTCCCTTCGAGGTATATCGGGCTTCCCGACATCCCCTGGGCGATCCCCCCGGAACGTTCAATGGCATCCCCAAAGGCGCGGATCACGATGAAGTCGTTTTGTTCGCCCGGCTCGTCGATCACCCCGATTACTTCCACCTCGAACCGGGAAACTTCCGTCCCGGCCACTACCGTAAGCCCCCAGCCCCGCATCCCCGCTTGTACCTGGGAAAGCGGGATGATCTCAACCGGGGCACTAACCGTCATCTGCCCGAAAAGTCCGATCAGAACCAGTGCGGCAAGCGCTCTCACTTCTCCCCCTTGGCCAGGGCCACCGCTCGGACGGCCCCCTCCTCCATGGTCTCCACCGGAACCAGCCCTGCTTGAGCGAGGATCTCTCGGCCCTGGCGCTCGTTCGTGCCGGTGAGCCGTACCACCACCGGAAGGGGAAGCCCCTCCGTCGCCTCCGCGATCCCCCGGGCCACCTCATCGCAGCGGGTGATGCCCCCGAACACGTTCACAAACAATACCCGCACCCCCGGTGCCCGGGTCACGATCTCCACTGCCCTCTTCACCCGCTCCGCTCGCGCCCCCCCGCCGATGTCCAGGAAGTTCGCCGGCCTACCCCCCGCCTGGGAAACGAGGTCCAGCGTGGCCATGACCAGCCCCGCTCCATTTCCGATGATCCCCACCTCGCCCGCCAGCCCTACATAGGAAAGCCCGGCAGCCTTGGCCTCCGCCTCCAGGGGATCCTCAGCCGCCTCCCGAAGCCCTGCGAACTGGTCCCCGGGCCGATGGTCGTCGTCGATGATCAATTTTGCGTCCAGGGCGAGGAGCCCTTCCGGGGTCTCGGCCAGGGGATTGATCTCAACGAGGCTCGCCTCGTAGGAGAGGAAAACCTGGAACAGCTTTTGAGCCACATTCATCAGTTCTTTGCGCACATGCGTCGGGGCGATGGAGAACAGGCGACGGAGCCTAAAGAGGGACAGGCCCTCCAGGGGCGGGACGGGCTCCCTGGCCACCGCATCCGGCCTGGTCTTCGCCACCTCCTCGATGTCCATCCCTCCGGAGGGCGAGTAGATGAACACCCCCGACCGCCGGCTTCGGTCCACCGTGATGCCAAGGTAATGTTCGGAGAGGATGTCCACCGCCCGGACCACGAGCAGGGAGTTCACCTTCACGCCCCCAAGCTCGGCACCGAGCAACCGGCGTGCGATGTCCTCAGCCTCCTCAGGCCGGGCTGCTTTTTTGATGCCGCCCGCTTTACCCCGTCCACCTATCGGTACCTGGGCCTTGAGCACCACCGGGCAACCCAGGCGCTCGGCCGCCCCTCGGGCCCCCTCCGGAGTACGGACGAGCTCCCCCGGGGGAACGGGGATCCCACTTCGCTCGAAGATCTCCCTTCCTTGCCACTCCAAAAGCCGCACCGACCCTCCTTTCTTGCAGGGAGCTTAACCGCTCAACCCCCTTCTGGCCAGGCGGACAAAAGGGACGGCGAAAGGTAGCAAATTCCGATGCGTTGCGGATTTTTTCTCGATCGAATATACTTTTGAGCGAGGTGGTGCATTTGACGAGGGGGCATGAATACGACGCAAGCAAGATCCAAGTCCTGGAGGACATAGAGGCGGTAAGGAAGCGCCCGGGGATGTACATCGGCTCCACCGGGCCGGATGGGCTGCTTCACCTCATCTACGAAGTGGTGGACAACGCCGTGGACGAGGCCCTGGCGGGCTACTGCACCGAGATCCAGGTCATCATCCACGAGGACAAGCGGGTCACCGTGATCGACAACGGCCGGGGGATCCCGGTAGGGATCCATCCCGAGACCGGGATAAACACGGTGGAGCTTGTGCTCACCACCCTGCACGCCGGCGGAAAATTCTCCACCGAAAGCTACAAGGTCTCCGGAGGGCTCCACGGCGTGGGCGTCTCGGTGGTGAACGCCCTGTCGGAGTTCCTGACCGTGGAGGTGAGATGGCGGGACGGAAAGGTCTACCGACAGGAGTTCCGCCGGGGGCGCAAGGTCACGGAGCTTGAGGCAGTGGGGAAGGCCGATTCCACCGGCACCACCATTACCTTCCTGCCGGATCGGGAGATCTTTGGGGAAATCCGGTACAACTTTTCCAAGCTGGCTCACCGTCTGAAGGAGCTCGCCTATCTCAACCCGGGACTCCGCATCCGTCTGGAAAACCGGATCGCGGGGGTGAAGCGGGAGTTCCGTTTCCGGGGTGGGGTGGTGGCGTTCGTCAAGGACCTGGCAACGGGCAAGGATCCCCTCCATCCGGAGCCCATTTACATCGTCGATGACAGGGGTGACCGTACCGTGGAGGCGGCGCTTCTGTTCACCGACGCCATGGATGAAGAGATCTTCACATTTGCCAACAACATCAACACCCGGGAGGGGGGGACCCACCTCACCGGGTTCAGGGCAGCCCTGACGCGGGTCTTCAACGATTATGCCAGGGAGAAGCGGCTCCTGAAGCAGAAGGACGGGGGCATTCCCGGGGAGGCGATCCGTGAGGGCTTGGTCGCGATCCTGTCGGTAAAACTGGGGCAGCCCGAGTTCGAGGGACAGACCAAAACGAAGCTCGGGAACCCAGAGATGCGGACCTATGTGGAAGAGGTGGTGCGGGAGCAGCTGGCGCAGTACCTGGCCAAAAACCCGGGGGTGGCCCGGGCGATCATCGAGAAATCCCTCACTGCATACCGGGCGCGCCTGGCCGCTGCCAAGGCCAGGAAGCTGGTGCGCCGCAAGGGGGCCCTCCTGTCAAACGGCCTTCCAGGAAAACTCGCCGACTGCACGAGCGAGGATCCCGAAAAGTCCGAGCTGTTCATCGTGGAGGGGGATTCCGCCGGCGGCTCGGCCAAACAGGGCCGGGACCGCACCTTCCAGGCCATCCTCCCATTGAGAGGAAAGGTCCTCAACGTGGAGAAGGCCAGGCTGTCAAAGCTCCTCGATAACCAGGAGCTCAGGGCAATCATCACCGCTTTGGGCACGGGAATCCGGGAGGAGTTCGACCTGGAAAAGCTCCGGTATCACAAGATCATCCTCATGGCGGACGCGGACGTCGACGGTGCCCACATCCGCACGCTCCTCCTCACCTTCTTCTTCCGCTATCTCAGGCCCCTGATCGAAAACGGGTACGTCTATATCGCCCAGGCGCCCCTCTATCTTGCGCAAAAGGGAAAGCAGCGTCTTTACTTTTACTCCGACGAGGAACTCCAGGAGTTCACTTCCAAAGAGAACGGAAAATTCTCGGTGCGGCGGTTCAAGGGGTTGGGGGAGATGAACCCCGAGGAGCTGTGGGAAACCACCATGAACCCGGAAACCCGGATCTTAAAGAAGGTGACGATCAGGGATGCCCTGGAGGCGGACGAGATCTTCACTATCCTGATGGGGCAGGACGTGGGGGCGCGGCGGGATTTCATCCGGGAGAACGCCCACCGCGTGGCCGTACTCGATATCTAAGTGTGCCATGCTGGAGAGGTATGCCCTTTCGCCGATGCGGGACCTGTGGACCCTTGCCGCCCAGTACGGGCGCTGGCTTGAGGTTGAGCTGGCTTGTCTTTCGGCCCTAGAGGAGCTTGGCCACATCCCCCAAGGCACCGCCGATTCCGTCCGGAAGAAGGCCAGGATCGATGTGGAGAGGATCCTGGCCAGGGAGCGCGAGGTTGGCCACGACCTCATCGCGTTCCTCTTGGTCCTGGAGGAAGAGGTGGGGCCGGAGGGCCGCTGGCTTCACTACGGGCTCACTTCCTCCGACGTCAAGGACACCGCCCTCGCCTTGGCCCTGCGGGAGGCCCTGGGCCTTGTCTTGGAAAAGGCGAAAAAACTCTCCCAGGTCCTGTGGGAGCTCGCCTTGCGCTATCGGGATGCTCCCATGGTGGGCAGGACCCACGGCCAGTATGCCGAGCCCATAACGTTCGGGCTCAAGGTCCTCGTCTGGTACGATGGGCTTTCGCGCGTGAGAAAGCGGCTCCTTGCCGCCAGGGAGGCGATCTCCGTGGGCAAGCTTTCCGGGGCGGTGGGGACCTATGCCCACTTCCCTCCGGAGGCGGAAAGGCGCGCCCTGGCGAAGCTTGGGCTTGCGCCTTGTCCGATCGCCACCCAGGTCATCCCCCGGGACCGACACGCGGAGGTCCTGTTCGCCCTGGCCGCTGCCGCCTCTTTGGTGGAGACCATCGCCCTGGAGGTGCGCCACCTTTCCCGGTCCGAAGTGGGGGAAGTCGCCGAAGGGCGTCCCGAAGGCTCCTCCGCCATGCCCCACAAGAGAAACCCCATCCTTTCAGAGAGGCTTTGCGGCCTTGCCCGCCTTGTACGCACCACCGTGGTTCCGGCCCTGGAGAACAGCGTCCTGTGGCATGAACGCGACATGTCCCACTCCTCCGTGGAGCGGATCCTCCTGCCCCAGGCGTTCATCCTGGTGGATTACATGCTCGATCGGGCCGTGGACTTAACCAAAAACCTTAAAGTCTACCCGGAGCGGATGCTCTCAAGGCTGATGGGGGCACGGGGTCTACCCTTCTCGGAAGGGTTGCTTCTGTCCTTGGTGGAGAAGGGGATGTCAAGGAAAGAGGCCCACACGCTGGTGCGACGCCTGGCAGCGGAAGCCGAGCGCAATGAGGTCGAACTGAAGGAGGTCGCTGCTTGCGATCCCGAAGTGCTGAAGCTCCTTACCCCCAAGGAGCTCGAGGCCATCTTCGACCTGAAGAAGGCCTTGTCCCGGGTGCCGGAGATCTTCCAGCGCTTTTCGCCTCCCGAATGAGTAAACCCGACAAGCCCCTTCGAGTATGCCCCTTTTGGCGAGTTACTTAGCAGGTTATAATCCCTTGCGGGATCCACGATGAAAAGACACGTGATCGCCTTCGCCCACCGCATCATCCTGCCCCGCTAGGGGCAGGGAGAGGGTTCGCAAATCAAGTTTCCGGTCGAAGATGCGGAGGGCGTTTTTTCATTTGGACTCAAGGAGGGGTTCGTGGGCTTCCAGAAACTAGAGAGCGATCCGCGCCGTCGTGAGGAGGCGGTACTGGCGTTTTGGCAGGAAAGGCGCATCTTTGAACGCTCCCTTGAGCGTACTAAGCGCGGCCCCAAGTTTGTGTTCTACGAGGGACCACCCACAGCGAACGGCCGTCCCCACTTCGGACACCTGCTCCCACGCATTTACAAGGACCTGTTCCCTCGCTACAAGACCATGCGCGGGTACTTCGTGCCCCGCAAGGCGGGTTGGGACTGCCATGGGCTGCCGGTGGAGCTCGAGGTGGAAAGGGAACTCGGCATCAAGACCAAGGCCGAGATCGAGCGCTACGGACTGGAGAAGTTTGTAGAAAAATGCAAGGCTTCTGTGCATAAGTACATCAAAGCCTGGGAGGACATGATCAAGCGCATGGGGTTTTGGATCGATCTTACGCAGCCCTACATCACCTACACGGACGACTACATCGAGTCCGTTTGGTGGGGGCTGAAGAAGATCCATGAGCAAGGGCTTCTCTATCGGGGGCACAAGATCCTGCCCTACTGCCCCAGGTGCGGGACGCCCCTCTCCTCCCATGAGGTAGCGCAGGGGTACCGAAACGTGAAGGATCCATCGGTGTTCGTGCTCATGCCCCTGGTCGAAGAACCGGACAAGGCGTTTCTCGTTTGGACCACCACCCCCTGGACGCTCCCGGCAAACGTGGCCCTGGCTGTGGACCCTGCCGCCACCTACGTGGAGGTGGAGCATGAGGGGAAGCGGCTCATCCTGGCCCGGCCGCGCCTTGCCGCCGTGCTTGGGGAAGGGGCACGGGTGGTGGCCGAACGCCCTGGAGCGGAGCTCGTAGGGCTCCGCTACCAGCCGCTCTATCCCCTGGTCGAAGAGGAAGGCGCCTACCGGGTGGTGGGGGCTGACTTCGTGACCATGGATGAGGGGACCGGGATCGTGCACATCGCCCCTGCCTTTGGTGAAGAGGACTACGAGCTTGGGAAAAAGGAGGGGCTCCCGTTTGTGCAGCCAGTGGACAAAAGCGGCCGTTTCACCGAGGACTTCCCCCTGGCGGCAGGGAAGTTCGTGAAGGACGCCGACCCCCTCATCATAGAGGACCTGAAGGCCAAGGGAAGGTTGTTTTCAGCCGGGCTCTATGCCCACGATTACCCGTTCTGCTGGCGCTGTGATACCCCCCTTCTTTATTACGCCATCGATTCCTGGTTCATCGCCTCCACCGCGAGGAAGGACGAGATCATCGCCGAAAGCGAGAAGGTGAACTGGTACCCCGAACACGTGGGCCGGGGAAGGTTCGGGGATTTCCTCCGCTCCATGCGCGACTGGGCCCTGTCCCGGGACCGGTTCTGGGGGACCCCGCTCCCCGTTTGGGTGTGCGCAAGCTGTGGGGCCATGCGGGTGATCGGCTCCCGAAAGGAGCTGGTGGAACATGCCCTGGATCCCGAGCTGGCCCGTCGGGTGGAGCTGCACCGCCCGTATGTAGATGAGGTGAAGCTGCGCTGCAAGTGTGGGGGCACCATGCACCGGGTTCCCCAGGTGCTGGATACCTGGTTCGACTCCGGGGCCATGCACACCGCCCAATGGCACTACCCCTTTGAGAACGAAGAGCTGTTCCGCTCCTCTTACCCTGCGGACTTCATCTGCGAGGCGCTGGACCAGACCCGAGGCTGGTTCTATACGCTGCTCGTCACCGGGGTGTTGGTGCACGGGAAGGCCCCGTATCGGAACGTGCTCGTCACCGGCATGGGCCTGGATGCCCAGGGCCAGAAGATGAGCAAATCCCGGGGCAACGTGCTCGATCCCCTGCCGATCGCCGATCAGCACGGAGCCGATGCCATGCGCTGGTACCTCATCTCCGACTCGGCCCCCTGGACGGTGCGCAGGATCGATCCCCAGGGTGTGGCCAAGGCCCGGTTCGGCTTTTTGGACACGGTGAGGAACTCGCACGACTTCTTCGCCCTTTACGCCGGGATCGACGGCTTTGACCCCCAGGCGCATCCCGCCCCCAAGGCCCGGCCTGCCCTGGATCGCTGGCTGCTTTCCCGCCTCTCCGCCACCGTCTCCAAGGTCACGGAAGCGCTGGATGCATACGATGTCGTGCGAGCTTGCACCGAGCTTTCCCGGTTCGTGGACGATCTTTCCAACTGGTATATCCGCCTTTCCCGCCCCCGGTTTTGGGCCGAGGGGTTGCCGGAGGACAAGCTCTCCGCCTACCACACCCTATATGCGGCCCTCAGGACCCTGGCCCTGCTCTTGGCACCCTTTACGCCGTTTATCGCCGAGGCGATGTGGAGATCCCTTCGCAAGGAGGACGATCCCGAATCCGTACATCTTATGGACTGGCCGGCCCCATTAGGGCGGGACGAGCGCCTGGAGCAGTGGATGGAGCGCGTGCGCGAAGTGGCTTCATTGGGGCTGGCTGCCAGGAATCTGGCGAAGCTCAAGGTACGGCAGCCCCTTCGGACGTTGTACGTTGTGCAAAGGCCCGGGGATGAGGAGATCCCTGAGGAGCTGTGGGCGCTGGCCAGGGTGGAACTCAACGTGCGTGACATCGTGCTCGTCCCGGATCTCTCGCGCTTCCGGGAGCCAAAGCTTGTCCCTGATTTCAGCCGGCTTGGCCCTCGTTTGGGGCCTTTGGCCCAGCGGGCGGCTGCGGCCCTGGCGAAGGCCGATCACAGGTCACTTTGGGAGGAGCTCCAGTCCCGGGGTCGCGTCAACCTAAAGCTCGGGGCCGAGGAGGTGGAGCTCACCCCCGAGGATGTCAGGGTCTTGTGGCAGCCGAGCCCGGGCTTCGTGGTGGCCGAGGGTCCAGAAGGAGAGGTGGCACTGGACGTGCGTCTGGACGAAGAGTTGCGCGCCGAGGGGGATTTCCGCGAGCTGGTACATCGGCTGCAGCTGGCCCGTAAACAGGCGGGCTTTGAGGTCACCGATCGCATCGAGCTTGCATACCAAGGGGAGCTTGGGGAGATCTTCTCCAGGTTTTCCGAGCGGATAAAGAGGGAGGTGCTTGCGGTATCCCTGCGTAAGGGGGAGCTTTCCGGCGCGGAGCACGCCCTGGAGCTTGAGATCCACGGCCGCCGAGGGGTGGTGCAGCTGCGACGGGTGAGAAGGTGATCGGCGAAAGGTGGCGGATCGAGCGGCACCGGGAGGTAAGCTCCACCAGCGACCTCGCCAAGGAGGCACCCCCTTGGACGGTTGTGGTGGCCGAGCGCCAGACCCGGGGTCGGGGCCGGCTGGGGAGGACCTGGCACTCTCCGACAGGGGGGCTGTGGCTGTCCGCGGTGCTCCCACCCCCGGTTCCGGCGCAGGCCATGGTAGCGCTCGCGGTTGCCCGGGCGCTGTCGGCTGCTTGCGGCCTTCCTGTACGCTACGAGCCGCCGAACGACCTTACGCTTTTGGGGAGGAAATTGGGCGGGGTGCTGGTGGAGGCGGTGTTTTCGAAGGGGGATCCGATCAAGGTGGTGGTGGGAGTGGGGATCAACGTGAACAACCCGGCACGAGCGTTTCCGCCCCCGCTTTCCGGACGGGCCATCGCCCTGGTGGACGTCCTCGGGGCTCCCCAGGACCTCAAGGTGGTCACCCGGGCCGTATTGGCCGGGATCGAAGCGGCACATAAGGAGGCGGTATGCCACAAGTGGCGGTGATCGGTGCCCAATGGGGCGATGAGGCCAAGGGGAAGATCGTCCACTTCTTGGCCCGAGAGGCGGAGCTGGCCGTGCGGTTCAACGGCGGGCCCAACGCCGGCCACACGGTGCAGGATGCCTATGGCACGGTCCAGCTTCATCTGGTGCCGGCCGGCGCCCTGCAGCCGGGTTGTGCCGGGGTGATCGCCCACGGGGTGGTAGTGGACCCCCAAGTCCTGGAGGAGGAATTGGATGAGATCCGACGGCAGGGGCGCCCTGAACCGGTGGTTTACCTTTCCGACCGAGCCTCGCTCATCCTCCCCCACCACCGGCTCGTGGAGGAGCTTGAGGGCACCGCACGCCGCATCGGCACCACCAGGCGTGGGATAGGGCCGGCTTACCAGGACCGGGTGGCCCGCCGGGGGCTCAGGCTGGGGGATCTCGCCCGTCCCGAGCTCGTGCTGGAATACCTGACCGAACTTGAGGCCGACCTCAAGGGACGCTACGGCAAGGCCGGTTTTGTCCCAAAGCAGCTTGCCGACCGGCTCGCCCGATTTTACGCTGCCTGGAAGGAACGGATCGTGGACAGCCGGGCCGTCGTGGCCCGTGCCCTGGCGGAGGGGCAGTTGGTGATCTTCGAAGGGGCCCAAGGGACCCTGCTCGACCTGGACCTTGGGACTTATCCCTACGTGACCTCGTCCACCACCACCGTCCATGGGATCGGCTGGGGTGTGGGGGTTCGCCTCTCCGAGGGAGCCCGGGTGATCGGGGTGTCCAAGGCTTACACCACCCGGGTGGGGGAAGGCCCCTTCCCCACGGAGGACACCGGAGAAGGTGGGGAGCTGTTGCGCAGGAAGGGAAGGGAATACGGGGCCACCACCGGCAGGCCCCGCCGCTGCGGCTGGCTGGACCTTGTGGCCTTGCGCTACGCCCACGAGGTGAACTCCTTCACCGAACTTGCCATCACCAAGCTGGACGTGCTTTCCGGCCTTGACGAAATACCCGTGTGCACGGCCTATGACCTGGAAGGAAAGAGCGTGGAGGAGTTCCCAAAGACCATTGCAGAACTATCCGTCGCCCGTCCCCGCTACGTGCGACTGCCCGGCTGGAAGGAGGATATCCGCAAGGCCAGGTGCCCTTCCGATCTCCCCAGGGAGGCTCGCAGCTACATCGCGTTCGTGGAGGAGGTCCTAGGCGTTCCGGTGACCATGGCCGGGGTGGGCCCGGGGGAGGACGAGCTCATCATCCTCCGTTGAGCGGAAGGACAAGGTCGATATAATGGGGCCCGTAAAATCTGGATGATTTTGCGGGGTATTATATGGAGGATGACCATGCAAAAGACCTATATGGCAAAGAAAGAGGACGCAGGGGTGACGTTCCGCCGAAACTGGTACGTGGTAGACGCTACCGGGGTGCCGCTTGGACGACTTGCCTCAAAGGTGGCCACCATCCTCCAGGGGAAGCACAAGCCCACCTATACCCCGCATTTCGATGTGGGGGACTATGTGATCGTGGTCAACGCTGACAAGGTGAAGCTGACCGGAAAGAAGCAGGACCAAAAGATGTACTACCGTCATACGGGTTACATAGGTCACCTGTACAGCTTCACCTACAGGCAGCTTGCGGCCCGTCACCCGGAGCTCCCCATAAAGCTCGCCGTGCGGAGGATGCTTCCCAAGAACAAACTCGGCCGGCGCATGCTGCGGAAGCTCAAGATCTACGCCGGAGCGGATCATCCCCACCAAGCCCAGCGACCCATCCCCCTGACCCTGTAGCCACGGCTTGGGGCATTGGTCCCCTCGCGTAGGTGATCTAGGTCACTTTGATCAAAGACAAACTGAGGGCAGGGTGACCCCTTCTTTCCTGTGGCCCGTGCGGCCTCCCTGTTACCCTGCTCACCGAGATGTGTAGTGTGCCCAGCTCGGGAAACCCCCGACACGAAGGGGGTGATCGGGACGGCAGGGGGCAATATGTTAGACTGCTTCGGACGTGAGGAACCAAGGAATAAGGAGGTAAGCATGGTGAGGAAGATCAGCCTGTGGGCCTTGGCGGCTGTGCTCACCGCCCTGCCCCTGTGTGCGCAGGGGTATTTCTCGGTGAAGCAGGGGGCCGTCCAGGTCGCGATCGAACCCCTGGTCGGGACGGTTTCGGCCGAGGAGTACTACGGATACGACGCGGCGCAGGCCAGCTCTACCTGTCCGCTTGCGGAGCCGGGGGTCACGGTGATGTTCCTGTACCGCGATCCGACCGAGCAGCTGTACCTGTTCATCATCCATGGCCAGGGGGCCGGGCCTGGCAACTCCTCCGCTCAATTCTCCATCCAAGGGGTGCCGCCGGGGGCTGATTTCATCGTCCAAGATGACCCCGCTTTTTGGGACCCCAACGATACCTACGACATCGCCGGCGGGCAGCTGTCCTGGGCATGGGCCCCTGGCCGCATGGACGGGGGTGTGCTTGGCCCCTTGGGCACCGAATTCAAGCTCACGCTCACCCCAGGGATCATGACCGGGATCCAGAAGATCGTGTTCAAGTACGGGGACATAGCTAACCCCCAGAGCGTTGAGCTGAACCTAACTGACCCCATCGAAATCCAGGGGATGAAGGGGCAGCCTCCGGTAGCCAGCTTGGTGGTCACCCCCACCGAGCCCAGGGCACGCCAGGAGATAACGTTCGACGCCTCCGGAAGCTACGACCCTGACGGCCAGATCGTGGAGTACCGGTGGGACTTCGACGGGGACGGGGTGGTCGACCTCTCCAGTACGGAGCCAGTCGTCCGGTATACCTATGCCAGCGGAGGAAGCTACAATGTTCAGCTCACCTTGGTCGACGACGTTGGGCTCACCACAACCCACACCTATCCCCTCTACGTATCCACGGTCACCGTCGTCGTAACCAGATCCATCTCCACCACCACCGCCCTGCCCGGATACACGTTCCGGGTCACGGTTCGGATCCATACCGATCAGGACCTGGTTGGCGCCGGACTTGAGGAGGACATCCCAGCTGGTTGGGAGGTCACCCCGGTGGAGAACGCAGGTGCGGTGTTCAAGCGCCCCACCGTCCAGTGGGTGTTCTTGGACGTCATCCGGGCTGGTACCGATCGGGTGATCACCTATGACCTGACTGTTCCCAAGTCGGAGCTCCTCGACACGATTCGCCTGCCGCAAAAATTCTGCATCAGCGGCGTATTCCAGGTCAAGGTCCCCGACATCGTGGTGGATGTTGGTGGGGAGTCTTGCGTGGTAGTGGACGATTGTCTGTCGGTGCTGGAGGCGATCACCCATATGGTCGTCGCCGACCCGAATACCCCCGGAAGCCAGGACAAGATTGACCTCCGGCTTTCCGAGTCCATAACTGCGGCCCAACTGGCCCGGGCAGGGGAGCTGTGGCGCACCGAGCGGCCGGTGATCGGCACTTGTGGCGAGCGGATCGACCTTGAAACCCTGAAGCTCATCGTGGCCTACGCCAAGGCTTGCGTGCCCATCGATCGCCCCTTGCCCGACATGCCGATGGCCAACGTGTCCGCCCACCGCACCATCCTGGCGCCCATCCCCTGCGAAGGTGTGGTGATCGGCTTCTACGATCCACAGGGGCAGCCCCTGGGGAACAAGTTCACGGTGAAGGTCGAGATCAGCACCGACAAGGACGTGCTCGGCGTGGGCCTCGACGAGGACTTGCCGGTGGGCTGGCGGGTGACCCCGATTGAAAACGACGGGTTCATCTACAAGGCAAGCGAGAGCCAATGGGCCCTTCTTGACACGCTTCGCGCTGGGGAAACCCGCGTGATCATCTATGAGGTGGAGGTGCCCCCCACCATCACCATTGAGGCTCCCCCACCCGACGGCTGCCGGGTCCTGGCAAGCGAGATGATCGCCGGCCGCGTGGACACCGGACTCCCCTGCGTGGAGACGGAGGTCACGGGCCAAAACCGGGTGGACCTCACCGATTGCCTGTCGGTGATCGCGGCCATCTCGCGCTGGGACGTAACCCGGGACACCATCGACCTTTCGCTTTCGGATAAGATCACCTTCCAGCAGGTGCAACGGGCCATCGCGTTTTGGCTTCAGGACGAGGTGGTGCCCCGCACCTGTGGGGCCGGGAAGGTCACCTTCGAGCTCATGAAGGAAATCGTCGCCCGGTGGCTTACCGACACGCCCATCTGTGAGCCCCTGCCGGGGGCTGTTCCGGAAACGTGTGAGGGACGTTGATGGAGGATGCCGGGCTGATCTTTGCTCACCTTGCAAAGGACCGGTGGGGGGCTTTTAGCCCCTCACCGGCTTACACGGGATGAGGAGGAAGTTATGTTGCGCAAACTGGGGATCGTCCCATTGGCTTTGTTGGCGTGCGCCGTTTGGGGGCTGGCCGGAGGGATCAGCATCGTCCCCTCCGATCTCACCCCCCTTCCAGGGACAGAACTGACCCTACGGGCAGAGGGGGCGCCGAGCGGTGCCAGCTTTTACTGGGACTTCGGGGGCGACGGGACCGTGGATCTTGTCAGCCAAAGCCCGGAGGTCACCTATACCGCGAGGGCCGGCTGGCAGGAGGTGGTGGTTCAGGTCGTCCAAGAAGGGGTTGCCATCGACTCCGCTCGGCTGGCGATCGTGGCGGACGAACGCTTGGGGGCTTTTCGCATCGTCAAGGGCTGTGATCCCGTTGAGGTAACCATCGTCGTCCGGGCTAAGGCCCACATCGTCGCCCCCGGGATCGAGGAATCCATCCCGCCTGGTTGGACCATGGAAATCGTCGACGACGGTGGGGCCTTCTACAAACTGAAGAGCAACACCCTGCAGGCCGTGTGGCCACTTGAGCTTTGGACTGGCTACGAGGTCAGGCTGCGGTACTTGCTATATCCCCCTGCCCCCGGGGCGGTCGCGAGGCTCCACGGGAGCGCAAGCGCCTACGCCGCCGAAGGTGGAAGGATCGAGATCCGCATCGGAGGCAGCGTGGTCGTGCCCTAGGGGACGGGGAAGGCGGAGTCCCACAGGCCTTCAAACGCCGAGGCAACTGATGTGGCCAGCCTTTCGGCGTCAAGGAGCGCCACCCCTGCCTCCACGTTTTTTGCCAGCGAGTAGTAGGACCAGTTTGCCGAGGAGACGAGCAGGTCGCGGTCGTCCACGATCAGGCACTTGGCATGCATGGTGCTTCCCGGCGCATCAAAGCGCACCTGTACCCCGTTCAAAATTAGATAGGTACTGACGAGGCGATTCGCCTGGGCAAGGTCAGGGAAATCCTCACCCCCTTCAAGCAGGACCCTCACCCGTACCCCCCGCCTCACCGCCTCAATCAGGGCTTTAACCAGGGTATTCGATGGGCTATTTGGATACTGAGGGTAGTAGGCGAATCGGTAGAGTAGCAGGTCGACGCTCTTTTGCCCCCGCGCGATGAGGACGGGGATCACCTTCGTATGGAGCCCGGCCTCCGGGAGTTCGAACAAGGGCAGAACCCCATGCTTTGGCCAGGGGGGATCCGGCAGCACCGGCTGGGGGCTGAGGTTCCCCGCCCACAGGAGCTCAAAGAACTCCGCGGCCAAGGCCGCAAGTTCCGGGGAGAAAATTGCCAAGTCCACCTGGACGGAGTTGACCAGGGCCGAGTAAGTCCAATGAGTTGATCCAACGACCAAAACATCCCGATCCACCACCAGGAACTTGGCGTGCAGCGTGACCTCCGGATCGTCCCAGCGAGTTTCCACCCCGTTTTGTGTGAGGAAATTGAAGGCGGCAAGCTGCTCTGGAGCCGCCCGATCGTCGCCCCGCCGTTCAAGAAGGACCCGTACTTCCACGCCGCGTTTTGCAGCATCGGTCAGGGCCTCGAGCAATGGCGCGGTGCTCCCTTCCTGGTAGAGCCGCAGATCGGAAAGAGCGACTAGAACCTCCTCCTGTGCAGACTCAATCAGAGAAGGCACGTAGGAAAGGTAGCTGGGAACCCCGGGCTCCGTCACCAGGGGCACTACCGGGAACCCCCAGCCACAAAGCCCGAAAAGGAAACCGAGGATACAAATGGCCACGCGCAGCACGGCAAGTTATGATTCTATCAAGGAGGAAGGATGGCAAGAGCACTGAAGCCGGATGAACTCAGACGGTGCTGTGACTACAAGCGGTTTCGGTTTTCCACTACGGATGAGCTTGAGCCCTTGGAGGGGATCATCGGGCAGGACCGGGCCATGGAAGCCCTGCGGCTAGGCCTTAAGATCAAGGACCCCCGCAACCGATACAACGTGTTCGTCAGTGGGGATGCGGGTTTGGGGAAAGCATCGGCTGTAACCCATTTCCTCAAGGAGCTTTCCCGCGAGCAGCCCACCCCTCCTGACATCTGTTACGTGCACAACTTCCAAGTCCCCCATCGGCCGCGGTACCTCCTGCTTCCGGCCGGCAAGGGCCGGGAGCTGAAGCAGGACATGGACCGATGCATCGATTTCCTCAAGCGGGAACTACCTAAGGTGCTCGAGTCAGAAGAGTTCAAGGCGCAGGCCAAGGAAGAACGGGAGAGGTTTGTGGCCAGGCGTGAGGAACTGTTTCGAAGGCTTGAGGAGCGGGCCCGAAGCCTGGGGTTCGCCATCCAGCGCACCCCAGTGGGGATCAATACCATCCCCTTGAAGCCGGATGGCACTCCCTACTCCCAAGAGGAGTACGAGGCCCTCCCCGAGGCCCAGCAGCAACAGATCCTCAAGCGGCAGGAAGAGCTCCAGGAGGCCATCCGGGAGACGTTCCAAGAGCTCGGGGAGCTGGAGGAGAAGTGGCAGGAGGCCCGCAGGCAGCTGACGAAGAGGGCGGTACAGTTCCTGATCGAGCCGCGGTTCACCCAGCTCAGAAGGAAATACGCGGGGATCGAGCGGGTCCAACAGTTCCTCAAGGAAGCCCAGGCCGACATCATAGAGAACGTCGAGGATCTTCAAGCTGTGGGCAAGAAGCCGGCTTTGCCGATCCCGGTCCCCGGAACAGGCGACCCGTACCAGCGCTACCGGGTAAATGTGATCGTGGATAACTCCGGCCTGGAGGGGGCTCCGGTGATAGTGGAGGAAAACGCCACTTATACCAACCTGTTCGGTACGGTGGAACGGCGGGTCCAGTTCGGCGTGGTCACCACCGACTTCACCCAGATTCGCGCCGGCTCCCTCCATCGCGCCAACGGCGGCTACCTCGTCCTGTTCGCGTCCAACTTGCTGCGGTTCGGGATCAGCTGGGAGGCACTGAAGATCGCGCTTAAAACAAGGGAGATCCGCATCGAGGACCCCGCCCAGATGCTGGGGCTCGCCTCCACGGAGGGCCTCAGGCCTGAGCCCGTCCCCTTGGATGTGAAGGTGGTCATCATCGGCTCACCTTATCTTTACTACCTCCTCCACGACAACGATGAAGATTTTCCGAAGTTGTTCACCATCCGCTCGGATTTCGACACAGAGATGGACTGGACCGATGAGGCGGAGGAAGCGATAGCCAGGTTCATCCGGGCGCGCCGGCTTGAGGATCCCGGGATCCTGCCCTTCTCCCCCTCGGGGGTGGCCAAGGTGGTGGAATACGCCGGGGAGCTTGCCGGAAGCCAGAAGAAGCTTTCCACGCGATTCGCCAGCCTTTCGGCCCTGATCCGGGAGGCCAGCTTCTGGGCTCGGGAGGAGGGCGCCCAAAGCGTGGAGGCCCGCCACGTGCGGCTGGCCATAGAAAAGGGCAAAAGCCGCCATGCCCTCCTTGCCGAGAAGATCAGGGAACGGATCGTGCGGGGGAAGCTCATCGTCGACGTTTCCGGGGCCAAGGTGGGCCAGGTGAACGGCCTGGCGGTGATCGACCTGGGGGATTACGCGTTCGGGAAGCCCTCCCGCATCACGGCCAACGTGTTCGCCGGAAAGGACGGGGTGGTGAATATCGAGCGGGAGGCAAAGCTCTCGGGGAAGATCCACACCAAGGGGGTAATGATCCTCAAAGGATACCTTGGGGAGAGGTTCGCGGCCCAAGGCCCCCTGTCCCTGTCCGCAAGCATCACCTTCGAACAGTCCTATTCCCTGGTGGAGGGGGACTCCGCCTCCGCGGCCGAGCTGTTCGCGCTTCTCTCCAGCCTGTCCGGGGTGCCGCTCAAGCAGGGGATCGCGGTGACCGGGGCGGTGGACCAAAAGGGGCACCTCCAGCCCATCGGGGGGGTGAACGAGAAGATCGAGGGGCATTACCTGGTGTGCAAGGAATTCGGCCTCAACGGGGAGCAGGGGGTGATCATCCCCGAGGGGAACGTGGATGATCTCATGCTCCCAGAGGAGGTGGTGGAGGCGGTCAGGGACGGCAAGTTCCATATCTGGGCCGTGAAGACCGTTGAGGAGGGGATCGAGATCCTGTCGGGGATGCCGGCCGGAACCCCGGATGAGGAGGGCAACTACCCGGAGGGGACGCTGTTCCACCTGGTGCAGCGGCGCCTCTCCGAGCTCCGGGAAAAGCTCAAGGCCGAGGAGGAAGAAGAGGGCTAGTCGTTACCGAGGAGCGCAAGTGCCTGCCACAGGGCGGAGTAGTCGGCCCGGGGGTTCCAGAAGAGATACCCGTCCGCCCCCATCTCCTCGGCGGCCCGTATCTGGGCGATGATGTACTCAGGGAGGGTCATTCCCCGGGGGATGTCCATGTCGAACGCCTGAAGGTACGGCCGCATCGGGACATCCACCCTTGCCATCCCGTGCTCCAGGGCCCGCTTGACCGTGCCGTAGGGGTCGTCCTTGAGGGACTGCTCCACGTAGTGTGATGGATAAAGCATGGGCGAAAACAGGTCCACCTGCTGTGCCATCCCCTCTAGCTGTTGGCCGATGGGGTCGATCCTGCGCGCGTTCCAGGGCCACAGGACCCGGCCGAACACGTCCACTGACAGGGGTACCGGCAAGGCCTCCCGGACCCGGGCCAAGAAGGCCTCCACGGCCGCACAGCGGTCAGAATAATCACCGCCGATGGGCCCATCATCCGGGAAGCGGACGTAATCAAGCTGCACTTCGTCAAAACCAAGCGAGGCGAGTTCTCGCGCGATGGCGACGTTGTAGGCCACCGCCTGCTCATCCGTCGGCAACACCCAAGGGGCGGCTTGCGAACCGAGGTACCCGGCGAGCAACGGGTCGTAGAACACCACCTGGCGGGCGATGGCGTACATGCCCCGAGCGTGGACCAGCGCGAGGATCTCCGGGATGTCGATACGTGGCCTCACTGCCCCGATGACATGGGCCAGCTCCACCGAACTTGCGTAACACACCTCCCCGTGCATGTTCTTTACGTTTACCACAACTGTGTCGAGGCCGTAGGCGGCAAGCCTCTCCAGCACCTCCACAAGGAAGTTGGGACGGGCCAGGGCGTAGGAGGTGAGGTATATCCCGCGGTGGCCGTGAATGTCCGGTTCAGGCTGAGGGATAGAAGATGTGGGCTCAAGCTGGGGGGCCGGGGCTTGCACTTCCCATACTAGCCCGATAAGGCATGCGGCCAAGATCACTAGGCCGATTTTCCCCTTCCTTCTCCTTCGCATCGGCCAGCATGGTACAGGGCGGAGTCAAAGCCTGTGGTGAGATTGTTCTTCAATGGGGAAGGATCTTGTCCTGTATCCCAAATCACGCTAGCATGGGCACATGCCCGTAAGGTTTGTTGCAGACGGCCGCGAGTTTCTTGCTAAGGCCTTCCTTCTCGACAAGGACGGGACGCTTATCTCGTTTGACCATTGGCTACTGGTCATGCGCGAGCGAGCCCGGCGGCTCAGGCAGCGTGTCGGGCTTTCAACCAAAGATGAGAACGCACTCCTTAAGTTCATGGGCGTGGATCCGCATACCGGTGAGGGACTTCCTCAGGGGATCATCCATCTTCCCCGCTGCGATGCGGAACTTGAGGTGGCGGCGTATTTGGAAGGGCTTGGGGTTCCCAGGCCGCTCGAGCTGGTCAGGGAGGTGTTCCGCGAGGTAGATCAGGAGTTTCCGTTTGAGCGGTACATCAAGCCCACCCCAAAGGCTGAAGAGTTCTTGGCGGGTGTGAAGGAAGCCGGGGGGCGGGTGGGCATAGTGACCGGCGACTCGGCCGCCGCCACCCGGCGGCATCTGGCGGCCCTGGGCTGGGAGAAGCTGGTAGACGTTGTGGTGGGTACGGATGTATGTCCGGCACGCAAGCCCGCCCCGGAGCCCGTGGTTCAAGCCTGCGCTGCCCTTAACGTTTCCCCTGAGCTAGGGGTGATGGTCGGGGACTCCCCTGCCGATCTTTTGGCCGGCCGGAACGCCGGCTGCATCCCCATCGGGGTCCTCACCGGACTTGGCAAGGAAGAGGAACTTGCGCCCCTCGCCGACGCCCTCGTCCCTGACTTGTCCGCCATCCGGCTCCGCTGATCGTCGTTGGCTACGCCATTAAAGCAGCCACAGCCCTGCCAAGGTGTCCAGGGCGAGCGCAACCAGAGCAGGGGCAAGGAGGGTCTTCAGCACCCCTCCCAGGGTGCTACCTGCGTACTCCGCGGATACCGCGACACACGGATGCACCGGCGACAGGATGTACCCCAAATACACTGCGAAGTAGATCACCGCGAACCCCCATGGCGAAAGGCCCCCGTGCTGGGCAAGGTAGATCGGGACGACGATGGCGGCCGGGGCCTGGATGCGCCCGGTAGCAAAGCCCAAGGCCGCGCCGACCCCCACCCCGAGCGCAAGCGGCGGCAGATCAAGCCCGGCGATGAGCTCCGGCGCCCCGGACCGATTGAACACGGCAAGATACGTGAACATCCCCACCACGATCAGCGCGTAGCGCCAGGGTTTGGCCGCCTGGGCTAGCGAAAGCCACTCCTTTGCCCGGATGCCCTTTCCCGCCAGGGCCAGGCTCACCCCCACCCCGGCCAAGGTGGCAAGCTCCGGTACGGGCAGGGGCACAAGCTGCTTGAGGGCAAAATCAAGCGCCGGGGCGATGAGGATGATGCCAAGCGGGGCAAGAAGCCTCCGGGTGGAGGATTTTTCAGCGTATTCCATTTCACCCCCCACCTTCCGGAGGAGGAACAGGTACCCCAAAACCATCGTCACCCCCATCGCCGGAAACTGGTAGGGGATCACTTGCCAAACGTCGAGGCCGGCGAGCTTCGCGGTGGCGATGAGGGAGGAGGAGATGGGATAGATGAGGAGCAGGGCATGGCGGAACCACACATTGGCCGCCGCCCGCAGGGCAGGTGGCGCGCCCCCGGCCCGCTCAAGAAGCGGGGCGGAAAGGAGCGCTCCCCCGGGCATGGGGAGCATCCCCAACAGGGCAGGGGCAAGGGCGAAGAACGCCCGCCGGCCGATGCGCAGGCCTGTGACCAGCGCCTCCATGTGCCCATTCCTTTCCATCGCTCCCCCGATGAAAGGTATCACCGCCACCACCAGGGCAAGGAGCATCACCGAGGGGTCCGAGAGGACCGAAACCAACGCCTGGCCAATTTGACCCAAAGGCAAGGTGAACAGGCCCAGCACCGCCGCCCCAGCGAACATCGCCCCCCACAGGCTGAACCGGGACAGGCCCATGAGGAGGACGAGCGAGAGCAAAAAGCCAGACCAGACTAGGGCTGGCATGCGTTAAACAAGCGGAGCAAATCGGGCCACGAAATGGCGCAGCGGGCCTTCCCCTTCCAGAATCCGGAAACCGGGGACATCACCGGCCCGGTCGCGGACACGCACGACGGTTTCCACTACCCACGAAAGGTGTTCCCGGGTGTACACCCTGCGGGGGATGGCCAGGCGCACCAGCTCCAGCTTGGCGGCCTG
>JAGGRX010000115.1 GCA_021159405.1 Candidatus Bipolaricaulota bacterium
ATCTCGATTCGGGCACCCTTGGGGAGGGCCCCCACCTGAACACAAGCCCGGGCCGGAGGGGCAAGGTCGAAGTACTCGGCGTAGATCCTGTTAACCGCCTGAAAGTCTCCCATGTCGGTGAGATAGATCGTCACCTTCACCAAGTCCGAGA
The DNA here is from genome assembly GCA_021159405.1 of Candidatus Bipolaricaulota bacterium. Lineage (GTDB taxonomy): Bacteria > Bipolaricaulota > Bipolaricaulia > Bipolaricaulales > Bipolaricaulaceae > 64-32. The sequence goes on from JAGGRX010000115.1 coordinate 152, forward strand.
AAGAGGCCCCGGCGGCGGAGAGGACCGCCCGCAGGTTCTCCATGCACCTTCTTGTTTGCTCTTCGATCCCGCCCTGCACAAGCTCCCCGGACTCATCCACCGGGATCTGCCCGGAGACGAACAGGAAATCCCCGGCGCGGATGGCCGGGGAATAAGGCCCTGCCGTGTGGGCGCCTGGGGGCAGGATGGCCTTGCGTCTTTCGCTCATACCCAAGTGAGGCGGGCTTCCTCCGCCCCGTCCCCCCGGCGGGGCCCAAGCTTGAGCACGCGCGTGTAGCCCCCAGGGCGGTCCTTGTACTTGGGGCCGATCTCCTCGAACAGCTTGTGGGTGGCTTCTTTATCCTGAAGCACCGAAAACGCCAACCTGCGGGCAGCTTGGTCACCCCGCCTGGCCCAGGTCACGAGTCTCTCCACCAGCTTTTGAGTCGCCTTGGCCCGGGCCGGGGTGGTGTCAACTTTTCCATAGAGGATCAACGCCTTGGCCTGCCCGGCCAGTACCGAACGCCTGCGGGACCGCGTCATCGACAGCTTGGGAACCTTGCGACGATGCCGCATTCAACCCTCCTTCTCGGAGCGAAGCTTGTAGCCAAGCTTGGCGAGGTGCTCCTCAAGCTTCTCCAGGGTCTTTTCGCCGAAACCGTGGATGTCAAGGAGTTCCTCTCGGCTGTGGGAAAGGAGGTCTTGCAGGGTGACTATGCCCTCCTCCCGGAGCAAATTACACGCCCGGACCTCAAACCCTATCTTCTCAAGGGGCTGAAGCAACTCCTCCGGTACAGGCTCCTCCGGGGCCTTGCTCTCCTGAGCCGCCCCGGCCACAAAGGAAAGATGCCGCTGCAGGATCTCCACCGCCTGGCCCACCGCGGCCTGGGGCGTGATGGCCCCGTTGGTCCACACCTCAAGCACAAGCCGCTCGTAGCCGGAACGCCCTCCCACCCGGGTTTCCTCCACCTGGAAGTTCACCTTCTCCACTGGCGAGAAGTCCGAGTCGATGGGGATGAGGGACAGGGGCGCGTCCTCCCGCTTGTTCTCCTCAGCGGGCCTGAACCCCCGGCCCGTCTCCAGCTCCATCTCCACCTCGAGGCGGCCATCCTCGTTCAGGGTGGCGATGTAGTGGTCCGGGTTTACGATCTCCACCCCGGCGGGTACCTCTATATCCTTCGCGCGCACTTCTGCAGGGCCGGTGACGTTGAGGTAAAGGCGGTGCAACTCCTCATCCTGGGTGCGAAACACCACCCCGCGGAGGTTGAGGATGATGGAAAGGATGTCCTCCCGCACCCCCTCGATGGTGTCGTATTCGTGGTACTTGCCAGCGAAGTTCACCCTGACGATGGCGGCGCCGGGGATGGAGGAAAGGAGCACCCGGCGGAGGGAGTTGCCCAAAGTGGTGGCATATCCCCGCTCCAGCGGCTCCACCACCAGTCGCCCGTAGCGGGCATCGTGCTGGGTCCAAACCAAGTTCTCCGGATATATAAAGCTTGGCATCCTTTCTACCTCGAGTAGAACTCCACGATAAGGCTTGTCTGGATGGACTGATCCAGATCCTCCAGGCTGGGCTCGGAGGCCACCTGAATGCGCAGGGCCTCCAGGTCGCGATTGAGCCAGCTGGGAAGGGGGCGCCGCTCGGAGGCCCCTTTGATGAGCTCCCGCAGCTTGTCCTTCGACTGGGGCCGCACTTCGATGATATCTCCCTCCTTCGTCAAGTAGGAAGGCACGTTCAGGTGTCGGCCGTTCACCAAAAAGTGCCCATGGGTGATAAGTTGCCGTGCCTGATCCCGGGAAAATGCGAACCCAGCCCGGTAGACAACGTTGTCCAGCCGGCGCTCCAGTATTTTGAGAAGGGATTCGCCGGTAACTCCCTTTTTCTTCTTAGCCATCTCCACATAGCGGCGGAACTGGGCCTCCCTGACCCCGTAGATGCGCTTGGCCTTCTGCTTTTCCCTGAGGTGAATCGCAAACTGGGTGGCCCGGCGCCGGAAACGGCCATGCTGGCCGGGCGCATACGGCCGCCTGCTTAAGGCACACTTGTCAGAGTAGCAACGATCGCCCTTCAGAAAGAGCTTCACTCCCTCCCTGCGGCAGAGTCTGCACTTGGAACCAATATACCTGCCCATTTTGACGAGCCTCCTAGCTGTGCGACACCGGGGTCACGTTCTTGACCTCCTCCACCTGAATGCCCGCGGAGCGCAGGGTTTGAATCGCTGCCTGGCGACCGGGCCCGGTCCCCACCACCGTGACCACCACCGACCGAATGCCGAAGTCCTTCATCTCCTTGGCCAGGGCCTGGGCCGCAAGCTGGGCCGCGTAAGGCGTCCCCTTCCGGGAACCCGAGAAACCCACCGTCCCGGGGGACTTCCAGGTGATCACATCCCCGTTCAGATCGGTCAAGGTGAGGATGGTGTTGTTAAAGGTGGAGTGGACATGCACCCGGGCCCGCTCGAGTTTGATCGCCTTCTTCTTGCGCTTGGTGGTACGCCTTGCCATGGCTATTTCCTCTTCCCGGCCTTGGCCGGCCGCGGCCCCTTCCACGTACGGGCGTTGGAACGCGTCTTCTGCCCCCGTACCGGAAGCCCGATCTTATGCCGGAGCCCGCGATAACACCCGATGTCGATGAGCCGCTGGATGTGATCCCGGACCTGGCGGCGAAGATCGCCCTCAACGGTATAGGACTCCACCTCGTGCCTAAGGGCCGTGACCTCCTGCTCCGTTAAGTCCATCACCCGGGTGTTGGGATCAACCCCAGTCCTGGCCAAGATCTCCTTGGCCCGGGATGGCCCAATCCCGTATATGTACGTCAATGCCACCTCGATCCTCTTCTTGGCTGGAAGGTTTACGCCTGCAATCCTCGCCATCCGCCCCCCTTAGCCTTGACGCTGTTTGTGTTTGGGGTCACGGCACACAACCCATAGTCGCCCCTTGCGCCGAATAACTCGGCACTTTTCACACATCTTCTTCACCGAACTGCGCACCTTCATCTTTCGCTCCTTTTCACGTCTCCCGGTATACGATCCGGCCCCGGGTGAGGTCGTAAGGGGAGAACTCGACCACCACCCTGTCTCCGGCCACAACCCGGATGAAGTGTTTCCTCATGCGGCCGGAGCTCTTACACAGGGCCACATGGCCATTGTCAAGCCTCACCCGGAACATGGAATCGGGCAACACCTCGATGACCTCGCCCCGCGCCCGGATCACTTCCTTTTTCGCCAAATCTCCTCCCAAATCCAACCGGTGAGGACCTTGGGCCCCTCTGGGAGCACGGCCACCATCTCTTCGTAATGGGCCGCAGGGCCGCCGCTCCCCGTCACCGCTGTCCACCCATCGGCCAAGATCCGCACCGGCAAGTCATCCGTCTTCACCATCGGCTCAAGGCAAATAACCATGCCCTCGCGCAGACGAGGACCCCTCCCCGGTGGACCGAAGTTCGGGATCTGCGGGTCTTCATGGAGCTGCCTGCCGATTCCATGCCCCACGAATTCCCGCACCACGAAAAAACCCCGGCGTCTGACATAGGCGCCGATGGCATGCGAGATATCCGAAAGTCGTGCACCAATTTTAACCCGCTTTACGCCTTCCCGCAAGGCACCTTGCGCCACGTCCATCAGCTGGGCTGCGACAGGCGTCACCTCACCTATCCCAACGGTGACCGCGGCATCGGCATAGTACCCCCGCCGCACCAGGCCCAGATCCAGCGAAAGCACATCACCTGGGGCAAGCACGCGCCGGTCGGAGGGAATCCCATGTACGATCTCCTCGTTCACCGAGGCACACAGGGTGGCGGGATACCCTTGATACCCCTTGAACGCCGGCCGCGCTCCCCCAGCCCGGATGAGCCGGTCCGCCAGGCGGTCCAACTCCCCGGTGGTGACCCCGGGTCGGGCGGCGAGGGCAAGCTCAACCAAGATGTCGGCGAGGAGCTTTGCGTTCTCTTCGATCAGTTCTAGCTCGCTGGCGGTCTTAAGGGCGATCATCGCGAAGGGCGCGGAGGGCGGCGGCGTACACCTCCTCAGGGGAACGGCCGGCATCTATGCGGATCAAGAGGCCCTTTTCCTCGTAATAGCGGGCAAGTGGAGCGGACTGGCGCATGTACACCTCGAACCGGCGGGCGATCACCTCAGGCTTGTCATCGTCCCGTTGGATGAGCTTCGTCCCGCACCGGTCACAGCGCTCATCTTCCTTGGGTGGCTGGGTGACCAAGTTGTAAACCGCCCCACACTTAGGGCAAATCCGGCGCGCGGAAAGGCGCTTGACTGCCGTGTCCTTGTCCACCTCAAGGAAGATCACCGCATCGATGGGCGCGATCTTTTCAAGCCCCTCCGCTTGGGCCAGGGTACGGGGAAAACCGTCGAACAGGATGCCGGAACGTCCCTCCACCCGTTCCTTGACCATGGACAGGATAAGCTCATCTGGGACAAGTTCTCCTCTGTCCATGTAATCCTTGGCGCGCTGCCCCAAGGCCGTAGCGCGGGCCACTTCGTCCCTGAGCACATCCCCGGTGGAAAGGTGAAGCAAACCATGCTCGGAGGCCAGCCTCTGGGCCAGCGTCCCCTTCCCAGCCCCGGGAGGGCCCAGCAAAACAAGATTTTTTTTCATCCCCGCTTCCTCCCCAGGAAGGCCGCCCCCTTCACCAAGGACTCATACTGCCGCATCACAAGGTGCGCCTCGATCTGCATGATGGTGTCAATCCCCACCCCCACCACGATGAGTAGGGACGTCCCACCCAGCCAGAACGACCGGATGTTGGACACGGCCCGGAAGATGTAAGGTAGCACCGCTATCCCGGCCAGGAAGGTTGCCCCCACCAAAAGCAGCCTCCCGGTGATATCCGTGAGGTACCGGGCCGTGGAGTCGCCAGGCCGCACGCCAGGGATAAACCCCCCGGCCTCCCTGAGGTTTTTGGCAAGATCTTGGGGATCGAACACCAACGAGGAGTAGAAGTACGTAAAGAAGTAGATCAAAACAACGTAAGCGAGCAGGTAGGCAAGGCTTCCCGGGGCCACGTAACTCTGCAGCCAGCTCAGCCCCGGCACCCAAGCAGCGATGGTGCTCGGAAGGGTCAGGATGGCAGAGGCGAAGATGATCGGGATGACGCCGCCCTGGTTCACCCGCATGGGAAGGTGGGCGGTGTGCCCCCCGTACACCCTGCGACCAGCGGTCCTCTTAGCATATTGAATCGGGATCTTGCGCTGCCCCTGCTGGATGATCACGGTTCCCGCGATCACCACCACGAACAACACCACAAGTCCCACCGCCCAAAGGGGGGACACCGTCCCGGCGGAGATCTCAAGGTAGGTTTGCTGAAGCTGCCCGGGGAAGCGGGCGATGATCCCTGCCATGATGAGCATAGAAATTCCGTTTCCGATTCCGTTTTCTGTGATGCGTTCTCCGATCCACATCAGGAAGATCGTCCCGGCGGTGAGCGAGATGATGGAGGTAAGGAAGAAGCCCACCGTGGGCCGGGCAAGCCCATAGCGGACCACCAGGTAGCTCATGGCGTATGCCTGGAGGAGGGCGAGGATCACCGTGCCCCAGCGCGTGTACTGGGTGAGCTTCCGTCTCCCCTCGCGCCCTTGCTGCTGGAGCTCCTTGAGCTTCGGGAATACAGGGATGAGGAGTGAAAGGATGATGGAGGCGTTGATGTAGGGGATTACCCCCAGGCCGAACAGGGAGAACCGCCGCAAGGCCCCGCCGGTGAACAGGTTGATGAATTGAAAGATCCCTGCGCCAAAGGCTCCCGACAGGACCTCGGCGAGCTTGCTTGTGTCCACCCCCGGAACCGGGATATACGAGCCAATGCGGAACACAAGCAGCATCCCCAAGGTATAGAGGATCCTCTTTCTGAGCTCCTCGACGGCGAAAACCTGTCGGATGCGCTCGAACACGGTCAGACCTCCTCGGCCCGGCCCCCGGCCGCCAGGATCTTCTCCCGGGCCGCCCGGCTGAACTTCTTGGCCTTGACAGTTAAGGCCTTGGTGAGCTCACCCTCCCCCAACACCTTGAGCCCGTCCTTGGGGTCCTTGACGATCCCTCGGGCCATGAGTCCCTCCAGGGTGACTACCTCCCCGGGCTCAAAATGTGCCTCGAGCTGGCCCACGTTCACGATGGCGTACTCCACCCGGCAGGGATTCTTGAACCCCCGCTTTGGGAAACGCATCCAGAACGGGGTCTGTCCCCCCTCAAACCCGGGACGCACGTGCACCCCGGAGCGCGATCCCTGCCCTTTGGTGCCCCGGCCGGACTCGTGCCCGCCATGGCCGGAGCTGTACCCACGGCCAACTCGCTTGCGCCGATGCCTGCTGCCCGGAGTGGGCGAAAGGTCGCTAAGCTTTAGCACCCTCAACCTCCAGAATGTCCTCCGGCTTCTTCCCCCTGCGGGCGGCCACCTGTTCGGGGGTCTCCAGCCGCTTAAACCCCTCCAGGGTTGCCCGCGCCAGGTTCAACGGGTTGGTGGAACCCAATGCCTTGGTGAGAATGTCTTGGATGCCCGCAAGCCTACACACTGCACCCACAGTCCGACCGGCTATGATCCCCGTTCCGGGATAGGCGGGCTTAAGAAGCACCTGGGCTGCCTTGAACTGGCCGATCACCTCATGGGGGATGGTGCCACCCGTGATGGGAACCTCGACCATGTGTTTGGTCGCATCGCGAATGGCCTGCTGGATGGCCTGGGGGATCTCTATGGATTTACCCATCCCCACCCCCACATGGCCCGCACCATCCCCGACCACGACCACAACCCGAAACCTGAGGCGCTTTCCGCCCTTGGTCACCTTGCCTACACGACGGATCTCGATGACCTCGTTCGATAGCTGTTCTGTGTTTACGTCGGGCTTCAAAATCTCAACCCCCCCTCCCGCGCGGCTTCAGCCAATGCCTTGACCTTGCCGTGATACGGATAACCGGCCCGGTCGAACACCACCTCCCGGATCCCCCGCTCCAGGGCCCGCTGGGCGATGAGCTTGCCCACCAGGCGGGCCGCCTCCACATCGGCAGACTTGATCTTCTCCCGCACCTCCGGCTCCAGGGTGGAGGCGCAGGCCAGCGTGTGCCCACGGGAGTCGTCGATCAGTTGGGCGTAGATGTGCCTGAGGCTCTTGTACACGCAAAGGCGCGGCCGGGTCGGCGTCCCCACCACCTTGCGCCGGATCCGGAGGTGGCGCCTCTTCCTCCGCTCGTTCCGGCTGAGCTTTCCCATGCTCAAGTTCACTTCACCCCAAGCTTTCCGGCCTTGCGGACGATCTCCTCGCCCTTGTACCGGATCCCGGTGGCCCGGTACGGCTCGGGAGGTCTTGCGGCCCGGATGTCGGCCGCGACCTGCCCCACGAGCTGTTTATCGATGCCCCGCACCACGATGCGCTGCGGGTCCGGGACCTCAACCTCGACCCCGGCTGGGGGCTCATAACGCACGGGATGGGAATAGCCAAGCTCCATAACCAGAGCTTTCCCCTCCAGGCGGGCTCGATACCCCAGCCCGTGGATCTCCAGCTCCTTCTCCCACTTCTGAGTCACGCCATGCACCATGTTTGCGATCAGGGCTCGGTACAGGCCGTGTCGGGCCTTGAAGGCCGCCCGATCCCCTTTTCGTATCACCCGCACCTTACCCTCCTCGACCACGATCTCCACGTACTCGGGCTCGTACCGCTGCCGAAGCCTGCCGTGCGGCCCTTCCACCACCACCTCGTCCTCATGGACGGTGACGCGCACGCCCTCTGGCAAGGGAATCGGCCGCTTTCCGATCTTGGACATCTCTCACCTCACCAGATCTCGCACAACAGCTCGCCGCCCAGGCGCATTTCGCGCGCCTTGCGCCCGGTCATGATCCCCTGCGAGGTCGAAAGGATGCAGATCCCAAGGCCGCTATGAGCGTCGGGTATTTCGCTTGCCCGCACGAACACGCGCCGGGAGGGCCGGCTGATCCGTCTGAGCCCCTGGATGGCGGGGCGCTGGATCCGCGTGCCCTCCGCCAGGTACTTGAGGCGCAACCTGAGGACGGGGTAGCTTTCGCCCTCCTCCACCTGCCAGTCCTCGATGTAGCCCTCTTCCTTGAGGATGCGGGCTATGGCCTCCCGCATCTTGGAGGAGGGCATCACGACCTCGGAATGCCGACGCTCGAGGGCGTTCCGGATCCGCGTCAGCATGTCAGCGATCGGGTCAGAGACCGTCACGGCATCCTCCCTCACCAACTCGCCTTCTTCACCCCAGGGATCTCCCCCTCCAGGGCGAGCTTTCTGAAACACAGCCGGCACAGGCCGAAGTCCCGAATGTACCCCCGCGGCCGGCCACACAGCTGGCAACGGTTGCGGTGCCGTACCTTGTACTTCGGCGGCCGCTGCGATTTCAGAACAAGCGCTTTTCTTGCCATCTCCTTCCCCCCTAATCCTCGCGGAACGGACACCCCAGCGCCTTAAGCAGCGCATAGGCCTCCCGATCCGTTTCAGCCGTGGTCACGATGGTTATGTCCATCCCCTGGATCTGAACCACATCGTCGTAGGAGACCTCGGGAAAAACAAGCTGCTCGGAGACCCCCAAAGAGTAGTTCCCCCGGCCATCAAACGAATCGGGAGAAAGCCCCTTGAAGTCCCGAATCCCGGGGAGCACCACGTTGAACAGCTTGTTCAAGAACTCGTAGGCCCGCACCCCACGCAGGGTAACCATACACCCGATGGGGTCTCCCTTCCGGATCTTGAAGTCCGACACGGAGCGCTTGGCCCGGGTGATCACCGGCCGCTGGCCGGCGAGCTGCATTAAGTTTTGAACAGCACCCTCAAGCACCCTGGGGTCGTCGTGCTTACCCACGCCCATGTTGATCACGACCTTCTCCACCTTGGGTACCTGCATGACGTTTTTGTACCCAAGCTCCTGCATAAGGCGTGGCACGATCTCCGCCTTGTACCGCTCGTATAGCAACATGGCCTCACTCAAACGTCGCTCCACACTTACGGCACTTGCGCAGCTTTTGCCCCTCCACCACGACGAACCCGATCCGGGTTGGCACACCGCATTCCGGGCAGATGACGCGGACGTTCGACCAGTGGATTGGAGCCTCCCGTTTTATGATCCCGGGCTCGCGTATGGTCTGGGTGGGGCGCTGGTGCTTGGTGACGATGTTCACCCCTTCCACCAACACCCGGGCCCGCTCGGGGTACACCCGGATCACCTTGCCGAGCTTGCCCCGATCGTCCCCGGCGATCACCTTGACGCGATCCCCCTTTTTTATCTTTCGCATCCTCTACCCCAGAAAATCTCGCGATTTTCTGGGGACCCCCTTTCTTTCAAAGTATTCCAAAATCAGGGATCCCCAAAAAGGCGAAGGCCTTTTTGGGGCACATCACACCACCTCCGGGGCCAAGGAGATGATACGCATCATCCCCTTCTCCCTCAGCTCCCTTGCAACCGGCCCGAACACCCGGGTGCCGATGGGCTGGAAGTTCTTGTCCACGAGCACCACCGCGTTGTCGTCGAACCTTAGGGTGCTCCCATCCGAGCGCCGGAAGGCAACCCGGGTGCGCACCACCACCCCCCGGACGATGTCGCCCTTCTCGAAGTCCGAGGTGGGGATGCGGCGCTGCACTGAGGCCACAATGATATCACCGATCTGCCCCCGGCGCCGCTTCCCCAATACCGTGATGCACTTGACTTCCTTCACGCCAGTGTTGTCCGTTACCACAAGCCGCGTCTCCGGAAGGATCATGGTTAGCCCTCCGCACGTCTTACGACCTCGACCAGCCGCCAGCGCTTAAGGCGCGACAAGGGACGCGTCTCCTCGATCCGCACGATGTCCCCAACATGCGCAAGCTGGCGCTCGTCGTGTACGTAGTACTTCGTCCGCCGACGCACGTACTTGCGGTAGCGAGGATGCTTGACCAAGCTCTCCTCCACCACCACGATGGTCTTCTGCATCCTGTCGCTTACCACGCGGCCGATCCTCTGCTTACGCATTGCGATCCCTTTCACGCTCCCTAAGCACCGTGAGGGCCCGGGCGATGTCGCGCTTGGTCTTTTTAATCTCCGCCGTGTTCTGAAGTTGTCCGGAGGCGAGCTGGAAACGCAAATTCAAGAGCTTCCGCTTCCAGTCACGCACCCGCTGCTCGAGCTCCTCCCGGGAGAGCTCCCTAAGCTCCCGCGCCTTCACCTTTCACCTCCCAGGTGGAACCTGCGCCTGAGCCGGGTAGGGATGGGGAACTTATAGGAGACCATCCTGTGGATCCGCTTGGCCTCCTCCTCCGAGACCCCGGCGAACTCGAACATGATGGTCCCCGGCTTCACCACTGCTACCCAGTTCTCCACATTGCCCTTCCCTTTACCCATCCGGGATTCCGCGGGCTTACGCGTAACGGGCTTGTCAGGGAAGATGCGAATCCACACCTTGCCCCTGTGGGTGGCCCGGGCCAGAGCGGTGCGGGCGGCCTCGATCTGTTGGCGGGTGACCCAAGCCGGGGCCAGGGCCTGGATGCCGAAGTCACCGAATACCACCTCATGACCCCGGGTGGCCTTGCCCTTGATCCGCCCCTTTTGCTGCTTGCGGTATTTCGTCCTTTTGGGAAAGAGCAGGGACATCTAGCTCACCTCACGGCTTTTCTCTCCAGGGGACCAAACCTCGCCCCGGAACACCCATGCTTTGACCCCGATGACCCCGTATTTAGTCATGGCCTCGGCCAGGCCGTAGTCTACGTCTGCCCGCAGGGTCTGCAGGGGAACCCGCCCCTGCTTCATCTCCACTGACCGGGCGATGTCCGCGCCCCCAAGGCGCCCGGAGACGCGGATCTTGACCCCTTGGGCCCCGGCGGCCATGACCCTGCGAATGGTCTCCTTCATGGCCCGGTAGGGGTTAATGCGGTTTTCGATCTGGAAGGCCACGTCCTGGGCAACAAGCGGCGCCTCGAGCTCCGGCCGTTCAACCTCCATCACCCCGATCCGGACCTCGCGGCCGGTCATCCGCGAAAGTTCCTCTTGCAGGCGTTCAATCTCGCTGCCTCCCCGGCCGATCACGATCCCCGGTCGGGCGGCCCGCACGATGACCCGCACCCGCTCCGGAACGGCCCGTTCAATAAGCACCTCAGCGATCCCGGCCCCCCGGTAGCCCCGCTTTATGTACTCCCGGATCTTGCGGTCCTCGCCCACGTATTCGGGGACCTTCCCATCGGGCACGAACCAGTTGGAGCGCCATTTCCTCAGCACCCCGATTCGGAACCCAACCGGATGCGTTTTCTGCCCCACTAGTCCTCCTTTTCGGCTACCACGATGGTGATGTGGGAAAGCCGCCTGTGGATGATATCCGCCCGCCCAAAGGCCCGAGGCTTAAGCCGCTTGAGGCGCGGCCCCTCATCCACGTAGGCCTTGACCACCACCAATTTTTCTGGGTCCATCTCGAAGTTATGCTCTGCATTGGCCACAGCGGAGTCGAGCACCTTGTGGATGATCCGAGCCGCCTTCCTGGGGGAGAAGGTGAGGATCCGCTTGGCCTCATAGACGGACTTTCCCCGGATCTCGTCGATCACGAGCCGCGCCTTCATGGGCGAAACCCGTACGAACCGTGCGCGAGCTTGTGCCTCCCTCACCTTTCACCTCACTTCAACGGAGGCGGCCCTTTTTTCTTGGCGCCGCCGTGACCCCGGAAGGTCCGCGTGGGCGCGAACTCCCCCAAGCGATGCCCGATCATCGCCTCCGTGATGCGAACGGGCACGAACGAGCGCCCGTTATGCACCCGGATGGTGAGCCCCACCATCTCGGGGACGATCATCGAGGCCCGCGACCAAGTGCGGATCTCGGAGATCTCGCCGCGCTTGGCGCGCTCCACCTTCTTTAAGAGCTTCGGGTGCACGTAGGGTCCCTTTTTCTTGGAGCGACCCATCACTTCCTCCTCTTGAGGATCAGTGCATCGCTTGACTTGCCGCGCTTGCGGGTCTTGCGACCACCCTTGGTGTGCCAACCCCAAATCGACTTAGGGGGTCCGCCTTCGCCGGTGCGGCCCTCACCGCCCCCGTGGGGATGGTCCACCGCGTTCATGGCCACCCCGCGCACCCGCGGCCTGCGCCCGAGGTGCCGCACCCGCCCGGCCTTTCCATGCCGGATGTTCTTGTGGTCGGGGTTGGACACCCGACCGATGGTGGCCATGCACTCCACTTGGAACAACCTCACCTCACCGGAGGGAAGGCGGACGATGGCCCGGTCCCCCTCCCGACCCAGGAGCTGGGCCGCGGTCCCCGCGGCCCGGGCGATCTTGCCCTTGGACCCAGGGGTGATCTCCAGGTTGTGGATGAAGCTGCCTACGGGGATCTTGCGCAGGGGCAGGGCATTCCCGGGACGCGGTTCGGCGTCCTCCCCGGCCTCCACCACGTCCCCCACCCGGAGCTCAAGCGGCGCCAGGATGTAGCGCTTCTCCCCGTCGGCGTAGTGGAGCAAGGTGATCCAAGCGGAGCGGTTGGGGTCGTACTCCACCGACACCACCTTGGCGGGAACGCCATGTTTTTCCCGGGCAAAGTCGATGATTCGATAGCGTCGCTTGTGACCCCCCCCGCGATGCCGAATCGTTATCCGCCCCTGGGAATTACGGCCGGCATGCCGCTTGAGCGGAACCAAAAGGGATTTCTCGGGAGGCTTCTTGGTGAGTTCCGAGAAATCCGGAAGCACCGCATGCCTTAGCCCCGGCGTAACCGGATTTGTTTTCTTTAGCCCCATTATCTCACCCCACGATGTCGATCTTGTGGCCGGGAGCGAGCTTGACTATCGCCCGCTTTTCCTGTTTGGTGCGGCCAAACCCCCGGTCCATCCGGGTGCGCCGGGGCTTGCCCGGCCGCACGAGCGTCCGCACCTCCACAACCTTCACCCCAAACAGCTCCTCCACCGCGTGCCGAATGTCCACCTTGGTGGCACGGGGATGGACCTCGAACGTGTACTTGCCCTCCTCCATGTCCCGCCACGACTTCTCCGTAAGGATGGGGCGCAGGAGGATATCTTCAGGAAGCAGCCTCGTCTCAGGCATCGCTCAACCTCCCCGCCAAAGCCTCCAGGGCGCCTTGGGTCATAAGCAGGCCCTCATGAGCTAGGACATGGTAGGCGCACAGGAAATCGCTCCGCATACAGGTCACCCCGGGGATGTTGGAGAAGGTCTTGGTGACCTGCACCCGATACTCATCCGGCGCCACCACCACCAGGGTTTTCTCGGGGCAGGAGATCTTCTCCAGGAGGGCGATCCCATCCTTGGTCCGGGGACGAGAGAACCCCAGGCGATCGATCACCACAAGTCCCCCCTCCCGGAAGCGGGCGGAAAGGGCGGAGATGAGGGCCTTCCTCCGCATCCGCTTGGGCAAAGAAAGGCGAACCTTGCGGGGCCTTGGGCCGAAGGTCACCCCTCCGTGCCGCCAAATGGGGGAACGAATGGAGCCATGCCTAGCCCGACCAGTGCCCTTCTGACGCCAGGGCTTGCGCCCCCCTCCCGATACCTCCCCCCTGGTCTTGGCCTTGGCCGTCCCCTGCCTTTGGTTGGCAAGGTATACCCGTACCGCCCGATACAGGAGATCTTTATGGACAGGTCCGCCGAATAGGGCCTCCGGGACCTCGATCTCCTCGGGTCCCGCATCCAAGGCATCGAACCTGTATAGCTTGGCCTTAAGCATCGTGTTTCCTTATCTTCAGGATCCCCTTGCGCGGGCCGGGAACGGAACCCCGCAACACCAAAAGCCCCCGGGCCTCGTCCACCTTCAGAACCTGCAAGTTCCTTATGGTCACGGTCTCTGCCCCAAAGTGGCCCGGCATCTTCTTCCCCTTTATCACCTTCCTGAGCCCCATCGGCCCTGCGGTCCCTGGACGCCGGATGAGCTTGTGCCCATGGGATTTAGGACGATAGCTGAACCCCCAGCGCTTGATCGTCCCTGCAAAACCCCTCCCTTTGGAGATCCCCGTCACATCTACCAGTTCCCCTTCCGAAAACTGCTCCACCCCAAGCTCCTGGCCGACCTGAAAGGCGTCCGGATCGTCCACTCGCGCCTCATACAGCTTTCGACGAGGGGCCACCCCAGCCTTTTGGAAGTGCCCACGCAGGGGCTTGGGAAGCTTCCCTCCTTTAACCCCTCCCCAACCAAGTTGGATGGCGGTATACCCATCCGATTCCCGCCGCTTCAGCTGAACCACCACAGAAGGCTCCACCTGTACCACGGTGGCTGGAACTGCCTTGCCCTCTCCGTCAAACCATTGCGTCATACCAACCTTTCTTCCAAGCAATGTGAGCGCCATCTTGGTCCCTCCTAGAGCTTGATCTCGATGTCGATCCCGGTGGGGAGCTCCACCTCCATGAGGGCATTGATGGTCTCGGAAGTCGGCTCCCGGATGTCGATCAGCCGCCTGTGGATCTTGCGCTCAAAATGCTCCATGGAGCGCTTGTCCACGTGCGGCGACCGGAGCACGGTGTACAGACGCCTTTTGGTAGGAAGGGGGATAGGGCCGGCCACCTTGGCACGGGTGGCCCTGGCCGTATCCACGATCTTCCTCACGGCCGCGTCCACGAGCTCGTGATCGTAGCTCTGAATCCTGATCCTGATCTTCTCCCTAGCCATATTGGTATCCCCTGCTCCTCAACACCTCCCGGGCGATCTGCTCCGGGACCACATCATAATGGGTCACCCGAAGGGTATAAGTAGCCCGCCCTTGGGTGAGCGAGCGAAGTCGGGTGGCGTACCCGAAAGTTTCGGCCAAGGGGATAGCGACATGAACGATCTCAAAAGTACCCTTGGCCTCGATGGATCGGACCTCGCCCCTTCGGCGGCCTAGGTCCGAGACGACCTCTCCTAGGTACTCGCTGGGCGTGATTATATCACCCTCGACGATAGGTTCCAACAACCTGACCCCGGCCTCCTCCAGCGCCCGACGCAAAGCCTGAGTTCCACAAGCTTCGAAGGCGATCTCTGTGGAGTCCACTGGATTTGCGGCCCCGCCCACCACGGTGGCTGCCACGTCCACCACCGGGTAGCCGCCCACTGGGCTGGCGGCAAGCGCCCCCTCGATCCCCCGTCGGGCGGCCTCCACGAAGTGGGGGGGCAAGACCTCCGGGGGGACGGTACAGGAAAACGAAAAGCCCCCGCCTCTCGGCAGGGGCTCAAAGCGCACCCTGAGCTTGGCGTACTGACCACGTCCCCCGATCGTCCGTACCAGCTCCTCTTCGAGCTCCACCGGCCGGGCCAGGGTCTCCTTGTAAGCCACCAGGGGCTTGCCCACCCGATGGGGGACCCCGAACTCCTCCCGCACCCTGCGGAGCTGCACCTCAAGATGCAGCTCCCCCATCCCCCCCACCAAGAGCTGCCCAGTGGACTCGTCCTCCCTGACGTGAAAAGTGGGATCTTCTTGGGCGATCTTGTCCAGGGCCGAAAGCAGGGCCTCCTCCTCGGCCTCGGAGCGTGGCTCCACGGCCATGAAAACGACCGGCTCAGGGAAGGCGATGGGCTCAAGGTGCAAGGGATGTTCGGGATCACAGAGGGTGTCCCCGGTGAGCACCCGGTCGGTGGAGATGAGGCCCACGATGTCGCCTGCGGCGGCACCCTCCAACCGCTCGCGCCGATTGGCATGCAACCTAAACAGCTTGGTCACCCTCACCTTGTGCCCCGAGGTGGCATTGAGCACCGTTTCCCCTTCGGACAAGGCCCCAGAGTAAATCCGAGTGTAAAGGAGCCGGCCGGCATAAGGGTCGGTTGCCACCTTGAACACCAAAGCGGCCAAGGGCTCGCTTGGGTCAGGCTGGCGGGTCTCGGTCCCCTGGCCATCCGGGGCGAACCCCTCCACCGGGGGGACGTCCAGGGGGGAGGGCAGAAAATCGACCACCGCATCGAGCACCGGCTGCACCCCGATGTTTCCCAAAGCCGACCCTCCCAATACCGGCACCCAACCTCGTTCTACAGTCGCCTTCCTTATCAGGGGGAGAACCGTTTCTGGGGGCACCTCCTCGCCCGCAAGATACGCCTCTGCCACCTCGTCGGACAGCTCAGCCAGGCGCTCAAACAGCTGATCCCTATACCGCTCGTAGTCCGCGCGGGCCTCCGCAGGCAGGGGCAGGCGTTCGAAGGTCTCGCCACGGCTTGCCTGATCCCAGCGGATGGCCTCGCCTCGCAGGACGTCCACCATCCCCAGAAGGCGCCCGTCGGGATCGCGCCAGGGGAAGAGCAAGGGGAGCGCCACCGCCCCCAGCCGGGCCTCGATCGCCCGCAAAGCGGCGGAGAAATCCGACTCCACCCGATCAAGCTTGTTGATGAAGGCGATGCGGGGAACGCGATAGCGGTCCGCCTGCCTCCAGACGGTCTCGGACTGGGACTCCACCCCCTCCACCCCGGAGAACACCACTACAGCACCGTCGAGCACGCGCAATGAGCGCTCCACCTCAGCGGTGAAGTCCACATGCCCTGGAGTGTCGATGATGTTGATCTGACAACCCCGCCAACGCACGGTAGTGGCAGCCGCGGTGATGGTGATGCCCCGCTCCCGCTCCTGGTCCATCCAATCCATCTCCGCGGTGCCCTCATGGACCTCCCCCATCTTGTGGATCTTGCCGGTGTAATAGAGGATGCGTTCCGTGAGGGTGGTCTTGCCCGCATCGATGTGGGCTACGATGCCGATGTTGCGAACCCTGCGGATATCATATTCAGGTCCGTCCATCGGCCTTTCCGCCCCTCTACCAGCGGTAGTGCGCGAAAGCCCGGTTCGCCTCTGCCATGCGGTGGGATTCGAGCTTCTTCTGGACGGCGGCTCCCTCACCCCGGGCGGCATCCGCGATCTCAGCGGCCAGGCGCTCGGGCATGGTGCGCTCAGAGCGGTCCCGGGCGGCCTGTACGATCCAGCGCAGGGCGAGCATGGTCTGGCGATGGGCCGGCACTTCAAACGGCACCTGGTAGGTAGCACCCCCCACCCGCCGGGAGCGGACCTCAAGCTTGGGCATGCAGTTCTGCACGGCCTTGATGAACGTCTCCAGGGCCGGGCCCTCCCCCCGCCGCTCCAGGAGGTCGAACGCCTGATACACGATGCGGCGGGCCAGGGACTTCTTGCCGTTCCACATCACGTAGTTGATAAATTTTTCGACGAGCTTGGAGCCATAGCGGATGTCCGGGGGCACGTCCCTTCCCGGGATGACGATGTCGAACGTGGCCATCTTATCCCTCCTTGGGGCGGCGCACGCCGTACCGGGAGCGGGCCTGCCGCCGCCCCTCCACCCCGGCTGCGTCCAGGGCCCCACGGATGATGTGGTACTTCACCCCCGGCAGGTCCTTCACACGCCCACCCCTGACGAGCACGATGGAGTGCTCCTGGAGGTTGTGCCCCTCGCCCGGGATGTAGGCCGTCACCTCACGCCCATTGGAAAGCCTCACCCTGGCCACCTTCCGCAGGGCGGAGTTCGGCTTTTTGGGGGTGCGGGTGAACACGCGCACACATACGCCCCGCCGCTGCGGGCACTGTTCGAGCGCCACCGACTTGCTCTTTTCAAGCTTCGGCTTCCGTCCATGACGAACCAGTTGGTTGAACGTCGGCATACCTTCTCCTCCTAAGTGGTCCGTATTTTAGGGGCAGGGGATTCGGGCTGCAACGGCTCGCCCGCCTTCTCCTCTTGGTCGGGGCGGGGGAATGCGGTTCCAACCGGGACCTTCTTTCCCACCATCAGGCAGGGCTTTAAGCCCTGGAGGGTGTCTTCCTCCCCCCTGAGGGCGGCATCCGCGAGCACCTTGGTGGTGCGCTCGAAGGAGGCGGCGGCAAGCCAGGATTTCTTGAGCAAGGCAGCCCGAGAGATGCGGAGGAGCTCCCGCTCCCCCTGGGGCAAGCGGTACTCGGTGATCCGCACCGTGCGGGGCTCCCCGTGGAGTTCCACCCGTACCTGTCTCACCCCGTGCGCCACCATCCGCTCCAGGAGCCGCTCGCTGATCTCCTCCCCGGCCTCGGCGATGGTCATCCCTCCTCGCCTCACCGGCGCAAGGAGCTTCGCCCCCACGATCTCCTCGCGCATCCTGCGGATACGTTCGTTCTCCTCGGAAAGACGCTTAACCTCCCTTTGGAACACCTCCAAGGGGACGATGTCGTTGAGCATGAAGCTCGACTCCCCCGGGTCCTCGATGCGCACGTTGTTCAAGATCTGGCGGATCACGACTTCAAAGTGCTTATCATTTATGTCAACCCCCTGGGACTTGTAGACGCGCTGGAGCTCGGTGAGAAGATACTCCCTGGTCTTGAGGACCCCGGCCACCTCCATGAGGTAGTGAGGGGGGATAACCCCTTTGGAGACGGCCTCCCCCCGTTCCACCTTGTCCCCTTCCCGGACGATGGCTGCCTCTGAGCACTCCACCCGGGCCCGGTACCGAAGCCGTACGGTGGCGATCTCACCGCTTCTCTCAACGTGTTCGATCAGCACGCTCTCCCCCTGGGGGAGGTTGAGGCGCAGGATCTCCTGACGCTCGCGCACCGGGGCCCCATGCTCCACCATGGGGATGAGGTCCGGGGTCAAGGGGAAGATCACACCACGACCGGAGGAGGAAAGCACGGCCACGCTCCGCCCGGAAAGGAGCACCGTCCCCTCCGTCAGGGACTTGACCTGAAGGGGCCGGGAACGGGTGGTGAGCTTGCGGTGTGCCTCAACCTTCTCCCCTTCTTGCACCAAGATCTGTGCTCCGTAGGGGACTTCGTACTCGTGGGGCGTGCCTTTGTCGTCCCGGACCACCACATACCGCTTGTCGCCCTCTTGCCGCAGCTCCACCGTGCCTGGGACCTCGGCCAGGGGGGCCTCCACGTGGTACTCCTCGCTCAGGGGATCCCCTTCCTTTACCTTTGCCCGATGGGGGACGCAAGGGGCCACCCCCTCGGGTAGGGTGTAAACCCGATCCAACCCGGTGGTATCGAGGATGGCCAGGTATTTCTTCCCGTCCTCTACGAAATAGAAAGCTGTGCCATCGATGGGGGAGCGCAGGGAGAGGAAGGACTGGGCGTCCACCTCCTCCCCCTCGCCGACCCGGAGGAGGGCGGCGGGAAGCCGTACCGTGCGGGGGGAGGAGGTTATCTCCACCAGCTCCTTCCCGGTCCGGGTGGTCTCCACCTTGGTGACATGTCCGGCCAGGGGCGCCACCGTGGCATGGGCGGCCCGGGTGGTCTTCCTGGCCTCGAACAGCTCCTCCGCCCGGGGAAGGCCTTGGGTGATGTCCACCCCCACCACGCCCCCCGTGTGGAAGGTGCGCATGGTGAGCTGGGTCCCTGGCTCGCCGATGGACTGGGCCGCGATCACCCCCACGGCGGTGCCCAAATCCACCAATCGGTGGAAGGCAAGATCCATACCGTAACAGAGCTGACACACACCCTCTGGGGTCTGGCAGGTGGTAGGGGAACGGATCACGATCCGGGGCCGCACCCGCACCTTCTCCACCCCCGCGGAAAGGAGCTCATCCACAAGCTCCGGGGTGAGGGCCTCGTCCCGACGCACCAGCACCACCCTGGTCTGGGGGTGCCGCACATCCTCCACAGCCTTCGTGTGCACGGCCCGTTCCCGCGCTCCCTCCTCCCGGAGGTCAAGCTCCACCTCCAGGTTCCCCACCCGCTCGGCAGTCTCCCGGTCGATCAGGACATTGCGGTCTACCAGTACCTCACCGGTGCGGGGATCGAAGATGGGCTCCGCCGTCACCCGGCCGTAAATGCGCTCGGGGATCGACTCCATGACGCCCCCACCAGCGAAGTACAAGGGGTCGATCTCCACCCCTTGACGGGTCCCGCAGTCGTATTCCCTGACCACCACATCCACGCAGGCGTCCACCAGCCTGCGGGTGAGATAGCCAGCATCGGCGGTCCTGAGGGCGGTGTCGGCCGTGCCCTTACGCCCACCATGGGTGGAGATGAAGTACTCGATGATGGAAAGGCCCTCACGGAAGTTGGAGATCACCGGCCACTCGATAACCCGCCCCCGCGGGTCGGCCATGGGGCCGCGCATCCCGGAAAGCTGCTTCACCTGGCTGGAGGAGCCACGCGCGCCGGAAGCCACGATCCCCCACACCGGGTTAAACGGGTTCTTGGACAAGTTCCGCATCGTGGCCTGCTCCACCTTGTCCACCGTCTCCCGCCACACCTGGACTACCGCCTGGAACCTCTGGGCCTCGGTGGCCAGCCCCCGCTCGTACATCCGGTTGATCCGCTCCACCTTGGCTTGGGCCTCCCGGATGAGCTCCTCCTTCTCCGGCGGGATCTCACAGTCGGGGATGGAGATGGTGAGCCCCGACAAGGTGGCATACTTGAACCCAAGTTCCTTGACCCGATCCAAAAGCTCGCTGGTACGCTGCCAGCCGTAACGCAGGAAACACTCGAGCACCTTGCGTCGGGTGAGCTTGGAGTCAAAGGTGGCCCCGTAATCCCTGAGGTCCGGGGGGAAGGCGAGGTTTAGGAGGGCGCGTCCCAGGGTGGTATCT
The DNA here is from genome assembly GCA_021159405.1 of Candidatus Bipolaricaulota bacterium. Taxonomy (GTDB): domain Bacteria; phylum Bipolaricaulota; class Bipolaricaulia; order Bipolaricaulales; family Bipolaricaulaceae; genus 64-32. Next base: position 20,554 of record JAGGRX010000115.1, read on the forward strand.
ATGAGCTCCCCATCGATACGGATCTTGATCGGCGCATGGAGGTCGATCACGCCCTGCTCATAGGCCTTCTCCGCCTCCTCCACCGACCGGAAGGCCTTCCCTTTGCCCTTCCCCTCTGGATCGACCAGGGTGAGGTAGAAGAACCCGTACACCTGATCTTGAGTAGGCACAGCGAGTGGCCCCCCGTGGGCGGGGGACAGGATGTTCTTGGCCGAGAGCATCAGTTCCCTTGCCTCCCTGACCGCCTCCTTGGAAAGCGGCAGGTGCACCGCCATCTGGTCTCCGTCGAAGTCTGCGTTGTAGGGGGGGCAAACGTGGGGATGGATTTGGATGGCGTCCCCGTCCACCAGGACCGGCTCGAAGGCCTGGATCGACAGGCGGTGCAGGGTGGGGGCGCGGTTGAGGAGCACCGGATACTCCTTGATGAGCTCGTCCAGGATATCCCATACCTCCGGGAGCTCCCCGGCCAGGGCGCGGTTTTTCACCTCGTCGTAATCGGAGAAAGGCACGTTCTCAAGGCGCGCCAAAACGAACGGCTTGAACAGCTCCAGGGCCATCTTCTTGGGGATGCCGCATTGGTGTAGCTTGAGCTTGGGGTTGACCACGATGACCGCCCGGCCGGAGTAGTCCACCCGGCGGCCCAAAAGGTGCCGCCTGAGGCGCCCCTGTTTTCCCTGAATCCTCTCTGAGAGCGACTTCAAAGGTCTGCCGTCCCGACCTCGGATGGGGTTGTCCTTCTTCTCGTTGTGTATCAGGGCGTCCACCGCCTCCTGCAACATCCTGCGCTCGTTGCGCAGGATGATCTCCGGGGCCCCCATCTCCATGAGCTTCTTGAGGCGGTTGTTGCGGTTGATGATCCGGCGATAAAGGTCGTTGAGATCGGTGGTGGCGAATTTCCCCCCCTCAAGCTGGATCATCGGACGCAGGGCCGGTGGGAGCACCGGCACCACCTCCAGGACCATGTCCTGAGGACGGTTGTTGGAGCGCTTGAGCTGCTCCACCACCTCCAGGCGGTGGAGCAAGCGCCGCCGCTCCCCTTGATTGGCGGTGCGGTCAAGCTGCTCCCAGAGCTCCTCGGAGAGCGCATCTAGATCAAGACTGGCAAGAAGCTCCTTGATGCCCTCCGCTCCGGTGGCCGCCTTGAACGTCCCAGGAAAGGCCCGCTCGTAGGCACGCTTCTCCAAAGTGGTGATCTGCTGGCCTGGGCGCAGGGGCACATCCCCTGTCACCCGGGTAACGAGGAACGTGAGGTTATCCACGGTCTCCTGAATCGGTTGCCCTTCGATGCCCTCGTAGCGGGCGGAGAGCATCTCGAACATCGTTTGGGAGCAGACTTCCGCTGCCGGACGCTCGCAGATGAGCTCCCCTTTCTCCACCTTATCCCCGTCCTCGACGTAAACCTCGGCGTCCATGGTCAGGGGGTACTCGTGCTTCCCCACAATGACAGCGCGGAAGGGCTCCCCATTTTGGAGCTTGCGCTCCTCGACTTGCACTTGACCGGCTTCCTCGGCCACAACCCTGGGGGCCGAGGTCACCAAAAAGGCTCGCTCCACCTGGAAGGTGAACGCCCCGGACAGAATCCTGACCTCGGTGCCGTAAAGGGTCTCGCCCACCTTGATCTTGGGAGACGCGGATTGGGTGACGATATACAGGTCCTCACGGGAAGTCTCGGTCTCATAGTAGGCGATCCGCCTGAGGTCCCGCCGCTTTATGCCAAGAAGGCGCGAAAGGGGGCTTGCCACCCCCTTCAGATACCAGAAATGCACCACCGGGCTGGCAAGGCGGATATGCCCCATGTTCACCCGACGAACCGAGGAATCGGTTACAAGCACCCCGCACTTCTCGCAGGTGATGCCCTCATATTTTTTCCCCTTGTACTTGCCACAGGCACATTCATAGTCGTTCTCCGGGCCAAAGATCTCCTCGGCATAAAGCCCCCCTCGCTCCGGCTTGTGCGTCCGGTAGTTGATGGTCTCGGAGTTGGTCACCTCCCCCCGGGACCAAGACAGCATCTCCTCAGGGGACGCAAGCCCCAACTTGATCTTCTTTATGTCATCTCCCGAAATCGCCACGTACCCTCACCTCGCTGGACAAAACATCTCCCCTTTCCGGGAGCGATCCGGAAAAGGCGCCTGCTAGATCCTGTTTTTAGCTCTTTTCTTCCGACTTCTTCCCGCCGCCCTCACCCGAACTTTCGGGCTTCCTCCGGTATTCGGTGGTGTAAAATCCGCTCCCCTTATATACTACACCGAACCGGGGCAGGAGCCGAACCACCTCACTGGAGCCGCAGGCCACGCACTTGACCAGCGCCCCGCCCCGGGGGACGAGCTCCCTAAACTCCGCACCGCAACGTTTACACTTAAATCGGTAGATCGGCATCAAGCACCTCCCCTATGAGGCAACCCGAGAGATTGCAGGGGACATCAACCCAATGAGTATACCCCCACAGGAGAGGGCATCAACCCACCCGCCAGCAGTGAAGAGAGCTGGGCTTTGCCCGGGGAAGTGACCACCAGCCTCCTGGTCTCCTCCTCCCACTCGAACCGGAAGCACACATCACAGGTCTCCCCGTCAGGGAAGCCCGCCAGGGCCAGGGCGATGCTGGCCGCGGTGACGACCGCCTGCTCCCGCTCCTTTTCGGCGTGCCGGGACCAATCCGCCCTCGCCAGGACGAGCGGCGACCTAGGCAGGGGAAGATAAAGCCTCACATCGGTGGGGAGAAACAGGGTTTGGAGCATCGCCTGTTCCTCCGGATCCGTAGCCACAACTACCTTGAGATCGGGCGGGATGAAGAAGAAGTGTTTGAACTCCAAGAGCCGCAGGGTGTTCACGGTGGGAAGTCCCTCCCCAAGCACATCCACAAGCCTTCTTGCGTACACCGGGTTAGAGAGGGAGCAGCGCCGTTCTGCCTCCACCCCACCGGCAAGTCCCAGCTGCTCACCCAGGGCCCGCATACGCCCTGGCTCATCCACCGTGATGTCAAACAACGCCTCCCTGGGCCACACCCCTTGGAGCTCGGCCCGCGTGGGGGAAAGAAGCCGGCCCGACACAGGACGGATGACATGCCCTACAAGGCCGAGCTCGGCGTCCAGCCGGGCCAACTTGTCCTCGTCCATTCCCCCTTTGCCCACCACCTCCCCGGTGATGATGTACTCGGCGTGCAGCCTACGGGCCATTCGGGCCGCCCGGGAAAGGAGCACCCTCCGACAAGCACCGCACGGGAAGGGCAAGCCACCACTGCCCAGGGCGATGTGCAGGAACTCCCGCTTCAACGTCTTTGTCCGAAAGGAAATACATCTTGCCAGCTCACGGAACGTCTGCTCAAGGCCTTCACACTCGTGGAAAAACGGGGAGCGAAAGTAGATAACCTTAAGCTCCAGCCCCCGCACCTCCTTCGCCAGCTTGAGCGCGATCCTGCTCGCCAGGCTCCCCGAGTAAAGAACGAGGGCTCGGGTCATCAAGCTCCTTTCCTAGCGCCGCGGCAGGATGAGCCCATATTCCCCATTCCCCCTCCGGAAGATGACAGCCGGGGAGTCGTCCTCTGCGTTGAAGAACACAAGGAAATCCCGGCCGCTGGCCTCAAGTTGCAGGGCCGCCTCCTCGGGGCTCATCGGCTTGCGGAAGTACGTCTCCATCCGCACGATCTTGATGGCCTCAGAATCGGAGCGTGGTGGGGTGGCCTCGGGCTTGCCGCCTTTGCGTTCCACTCGAAGTTGCTCCTTGTACCGCACCAGCTGGCGCTGCAGCTTATCGATGGCCTGATCCACGGACGCGTACATGTCTCCGGTCTGAGCCTCGGCCTTGACGATCTTCCGGTTCACCAGGTGCCCCACAAGCTCCACCTTGTGCCTGCCCCGCTCCACCTCCAAAATCGCGTCGATGCTGACAATTTGATCGAAATAGCGGGAAAGGCCATCCACCTTCTTAAGCACGTACTGCTTTACCGTATCCGAATCCGAATTGTAACGCTCTACGATACGGACTTTCACTTGTCCCCCTTTTTAAAATCGTAGCACGAGGGGGAGGGGTCCGTCAAGGGATGTGACTGAAATTACGTTCAGCTGTGGAAAGCTGGGAAAGGCGTCGCCTGAGGTGGGCGATGAGGAGATGCTGCCCTTCCGGGCCTAGATCGGGCAAGAACCCGGAGAAGGCATGGCTCACGTAGGCCTTGAGCTGGCTCCGATAGGTGATCCCCCGTGCCAGCCGCTCGCAGGAGATGAGGCCCATGTCGATGAGCTCGGTGGGGGGCTCTGTGAGGAGTGTGGCCTCGGCACAATCGATCCACGCGGCGAGCTCTGCGGTGGTATAGGCGCGCGGCTCCCGGGACACCAGGAAGGCCAAAAGCCGCCTTTCGTGTAGTGGAAGCCGGTGCAGCCTGCGCAGGAGCCTTGCGACCTTCCTAAGCACCTCCGGCGGGAGTTCGTCTTCGTCCCCGGTTTCAAGCGGAGCGGCCGCGTTCGCTTGGACCCCTGGAGGCGATCCATGGTGGCCATTTCCCCGGTCCTTAAGCCTGCGCTCCAGCTCGCGGATGCGGGCTTCCTTGAGGGCGAGCTCGGCCTCCAACTTTTCCAGACGGCTTTTCAGCGCCAGCTCGGACGTGGGGGCGGTCTCCTTTCCCTCCCTGAACTTCTGGATGGCGGCCAGGATCTCCCCCCGCACTTGGCGCAGTTTCGGGGTCTCTACCGGTTTGAAGCTGGGGGTGAACCCCCCATGGAACGTCTCCCGGGGCCGAATCCGCACCTTACGGATGTCCTGCCCGGACAGGAAGATACACTCCCCCACCCCAAGGCTCGTGACCTGCTCTTTCACCTCGCTCTTCGGCCAGGGGAGGAGCTCCCCGTACACCCGCATATCCACCTCGTGCACCACCCGATGCAAAAACAGCATCCCGGCCTGGGTGAGCACGTCCTTTTCCACCTTGGCCGAGCGCTGCGAGACGATCACCGCCCCCAGGCCCCGCTTGCGCCCCCTGAGGGCGATGCGGGACACCACCTCCTTGAGGTCGGTCCTCACCCCTTGGGGGATGAACTCGTGGCACTCCTCGATCCCGATCATATAGGGCTTTCTGAGCTTTCCGGCCAGGGACCAAATGCGGGTAAGGTACTCCAGCACGAACTGCTCCCGCTCCTCGGCCAGCATGTCCGAGACGTCGAGGATCACCGGCACCCCCTCCCGCAGGGAGAGCTCCGCCACCCCACCTGCGGCGTCCACGTCGAGCTCGATGTCCACGTTCTCCCCCGCCCCCACCACCAGCACCTCGTACTTCTCCTTAAGCCCGAAGTATTCCCCGTCGATATCCACGATGGAAAGCGGATAACGAGCCGCAAGGAGCTCCTCGAAGATGACCCCAGCGGTGTTTGACTTGCCGGAGCCGCGGATCCCCAAGATGGCCACGCACTGGCCGATGACCTCCGAAAGCGGAAGGGAGAGGTCCGGCCCAAGCCTTAGGTTTTGCATCGTGACACAAACCTAACGTGCCCGGGTCCCCGACTTCCAGGGAAGGGGGAAGCCGCGGGGGGGACATGCGGGCTGCAACCGACGTTACCTTTGACCCTTAAGGAGCCTTTCGGCGAGCTCCAGGGCCTGCTTTCGGGTTTCGATCTCCCCGGCCAGGATGCGCTCGTGCACTTCGGATAGCACCCGGCCGAGACGCGGGCCTGGGGGTTCCCCCATGGCGATGAGGTCATCGCCGGAGATGAGCTGGCGGGCCCGGCGGAGCCCCTGCACGCGACGCACGTGCATAAAAAGCCTCACCACGTGCGAAAGGAGCGGTAGCCACGCGGAAGCCCGGTGGGCGGAGGCCTCCGCGTCACAGATGAACAGGCGCAGAAGGTCGGAGAAGGCGGGGAAGCGCCTCACGAAGTCCTCCTGCGCCGCTTCCTCTTGCTCGCCTGTGGAAAGGAGGCGCACTTGTTTTCCGATCCCCATCTCGGGAAGGCGCCCCAGCCGCATGTGCTGGGAAACGAGGAAACACACGTGTCCGATCTGGCGGGTGGGAAACCTGAGCCTGCGCATTGCCTCCTCGGTGATGCGTGCCCCCACGAGCTCATGCCCACCCATGTGCTCGCCCCCTGCCCGGGCCAGGGCCTCGGGCTTCCCCACGTCGTGGAACAGGACTCCGAGCTTTACCAGGGGCGAAAAGCCTAAGGAGTCGGCCACCTCCAGGGCGAGGAGCGTATGGGTGAACACGTCCCCCTCCGGGTGGTACTCGGGCGATTGGGGCACGCCCTTCAGGGCGGAGATCTCGGGGAGGATTTTCTCCAACAGGCCTAGCTCGTCGAGGAGCCTGAAACCGCGGGCGGCCCGGGGGGTGGCGAGGATCTTCACGAGCTCATCGCGGATCCTCTCCCGGGATATCTTTTCGATCTTTTCGGCGTTGAGCTTGATCGCCTCCCGGGTGCGCTCCTCGATCTCAAACCCCAGCTGGCAGGCGAACCTGACCGCCCGGAGCATCCGCAGGAAGTCCTCGGAAAACCGGGCCCGGGGGTCGCCGATGGCCCGGATGATCCCCGCCTTGAGATCTGCCACCCCACTCACCAGGTCGATGACCTCCCCGTCGGGGCCGGCTGCAAGGCCGTTCACCGTAAAATCGCGCCTCCTGAGGTCTTCCTCCAGGCTGGTCCAGGCGACCTCGTCCGGCCGGCGGCCGTCGGAGTAGCCGCGCTCTGCCCGGAAGGTGGCCACCTCGTACCGGCGGCCGTCCGGGGCCACGATCACCACCACCCCAAACGACTCGCCCACTGCAAGCACCTTGCGGTCGGGAAACAACCTCCGCACCTCCTCCGGAGGGGCGGAGGTAGCGATGTCCACCTCCTTGGGGACGAAGGACTTCCCGGAAAGGGAGGCCAAAAGCATATCCCGCACTGCCCCGCCCACGACCACTGCCTTATGGCCGGCTTCCTTAAGCCGGTTCAAGATCTCCCGCGCGAAGGGATGGGCGGCGTACAGCTCCTCCATGTCGATCCGCATCCGCCCATTATGGCCCAC
>JAGGRX010000086.1 GCA_021159405.1 Candidatus Bipolaricaulota bacterium
TCAAGGGCTGAACCAGCGGGTCCAAGAGCGGCGGAAGCCGCGGGACTCCTCCACCAAAAGCCGCGCCAGCCTCGCCGGGTCGTGTTTGATGGTGGGCTTTCCCTCGATTTCCACCACGGAAAGGAGCGGTGCCCGGATGACCCGCAGGCCGAACGTCCGCCCCGCACGCAGGTCGTCCACCACCGGGACGGAGCCCTCGGCCCGATAGCGGGCCAGGATGTCCGGGGGAGGGCTTTCCGTGTTCACCACCACCGCATGGAAGCGCGAAAGGTCTACATACTCGGAGAGCACCCGCAGGTGATCGTGGGCGGTGAAGCCGTCCGTCTCCCCCGGCTGGGTCATGAGGTTCATGATCACGATCTTCTCCCCCGGGGCCCTGGCCAGGGCCTCAGCCACCCCTTCCACCAGGAGGTTTGGGATGATGCTGGTGAACAGGCTCCCCGGGCCCACCGTTATGAGGTCGGCTTCGGCTATGGCGGAAAGGACATGCTCGTACGCCCTGGCCTTGGCCGAAAGCCATATCCTGCGGATCCCGCGGGGATCCTTGGCGATGGCCTCCTCCCCCACCACCTGCCCTCCGTCCTCCATCTCCGCCACCAGATGCACCCGGTCCAAGGTGGCCGGAAGCACCTGGCCCCGGACCGACAGGAAATGGCTCGCCTCCTCCACCGCCCGGTCGAATCCCCCGGTGGCCTGCTCCAGCGCGGCCAACACCAGATTCCCCAGGGCATGCCCCCGCAGCCCCTCTCCGTCCACGAACCTGAACTGAAAGAGCTTTGCCATGCGTTCCTCGTCCTCCGCCAGGGCGAGGAGACAGTTCCTCACATCCCCGGGCGGGAGCACGGAAAGCTCCTCCCTGAGGCGGCCGGAGCTCCCGCCGGTGTCCATCACCGTGACCACCGCAGTCAGGTTGGCCGTGTAGGCCTTAAGCCCTCTGAGTAGGTTGGAAAGCCCTGTCCCCCCGCCTACTGCCACCACCTTGGGCGCGGCCTTGAGCACTCGGGCCTGGTAGAGGGCTTCCCCAAGCGACCCCCCTGACTTGGGGGAAAGGGCATGTAGAACGGAACGCACCGACTTAAGAAGCCCAAAACCCACTCCAAAGCCACCGAGGGCAACCGCCAGTGCCCCTATGATGGGCCGCATGAGACTCGGCCACCCGCTAAACACGAACTCATAAAGGTCTCGCGCGCCCTCCCGTCCCACCAAACATACGGCGCCGAACACGATGAGCACGACGGAGGCGAGCGTGATGGTCAGCCAGCGCTTTAACCCTATCCCTGGGAGGAGGAACTTAAACGACGCCGGAATCCTCATTCCCACTCCACCCTGATCCCCGGGCCAAGGCCCTCCAACTGGTGACGGAGTTCGGGGTCGGGGCGCACGGCGTACCGGGGGCCGGCGGCCACTAAAAGGGCCCTGGTTCCGTCCCACAGGCGCACGTGCAAGGGCACAGGGCCAGGGTGATCGGCCAGCACAGCCGCCAGGCGGTCAAGCAAGGGCCGGTCCACGAGCTCGGCGGGGATTTCCACCAGGTAACGGGCGGGCGGAGCCGCGGGCAAATCCTCCAGGGGCTCCGCCTCCTCGGCGTAAAGCCGCCTGGCTCCATTTCGCTCTCCCCAACGCACCGTAAGAAGGAGCAACACATCCTGGGAAAACCAGCCAGGTGATGACTCGTACAGGCGGTCCCGCACCACCACCTCCCGCTCCCCGGTCTTGTCCTCCAGGGTGAGGAAGGCCATCCTGCCGCCATTTGTGGAGATCACCTTGGAGGCCTTGACCCGCCCCGCCACCCGGAACCTCCCGCGGGCTTCCTCGGCCTGGGCCAGGGGAACTGCGCCGGCTGCCTTGAGCCGGGCCTCGTGCTCGTCCAAAGGGTGCCCGGAGATGTACAGGCCCAAAAGCTCTCGCTCGAACTTAAGGAGCTCTCCCTGGGGGAACTCATCCTCTCTCACCGGGAGCTTGGGCACGAGTTCCTCCACCCCGAAGAAGGACCTTTGGCCACTCGCCCGCTCCTTGCGGGCAAGCTGGGCCAACCGCAGCCCCTCATCCACCAGGGACAAGAGCCCTTTCCTCGAGGGGCCAAACCGGTCAAAGGCGCCGGCCTTGATCAAGCACTCCACCGTCTCCCGGTTCACCCGCTCTGGGTCCACGCGCGAGCAGAAGTCGAAGAAGCCGGTGAAGGGCCCGGTGCGCCTTGCCTCCAGGATCGCCTCCACCGCCGCCCGCCCCACGTGCTTTATGGCCGCCAAGCCAAACCGGATCACCCCCTCCCCCACCGGGGTGAACTCCACCTCCGACTCGTTTATGTCCGGCGGCAGGACTTGGATCCCCATCTCCCGGCACTCGCCGATGTAGGCGGCCAGTTTGTCGGTGTTGTCCTGCACAGAGGAAAGGAGGGCTGCCATGAACTCGGTGGGGAAGTGGGCCTTGAAGTAAGCAGTCCAATAGGTGATGAACGCATAAGAGGTGGCGTGGGCCTTGTTGAACCCGTAGCGGGCGAACTTTTCTATGTCGGCGAAGATCGCCCGGGCTGATTCCTCGGGGATGCCGTTTTTCATGCACCCTGTGACGAACCGGGCCTCCATCTCTGCCATCACCTCGGGCTTTTTCTTCCCCATGGCCTTGCGCAGAAGGTCCGCCTCCGCCAGGGTGAAGCCGGCGAGCCTTTGGGCCATGAGCATCACCTGGTCCTGGTAGATGGGGAGGCCATAGGTCTCGGCCAGGATGTCCTCCACCGAAGGGTGGGGATAGGTGATGGGCTGGCGGCCGTGCTTGCGCTCGATGTAATCCTCCGCCATCCCCGACTCCAACGGGCCCGGGCGGTACAGGGCCAGGATGGCGATGAGCTCCCGGAACTCGGTGGGCTCAAGGCGCCTGATCAGGGCCCGCATCCCGGCGGATTCGAGCTGGAACACCCCGGTGGTGCGTCCTGACCGGATGAGCTCGAACGTGGCCGGGTCGTCAAGCGGGATCTCCGAAAGCTCCGTACGGACACCTGCGCGAGCCTCCACCAGGCGACACACGTCATCAAGCAGCGTGAGGTTCCGCAGGCCCAGGAAGTCCATCTTTAAAAGCCCTAGGGCCTCAAGGTCGTGCATGTCGAACTGGGTTACGAACTGACCGTCGGGGAGGCGCAGAAGCGGCACGTACTTCTCCAGGGGCTCGGGGCTGATCACCACCCCCGCGGCATGGGTGGAGGCGTTCCGGAGAAGCCCTTCCAGCTTCCGCGCGATGGCAAACAGGCGCCTGGCCTCGGCATCCCCTGCCTCCAGCTCCTTTAGGTCCGGGATCTTCTCCAGCGCTTGATCTAGGGGCATGCCGAACGGGATCTTCTTGGCGATCCGATCCGCCTTCTCGTAGGGAAGGCCCAGCACCCGGGCTACGTCTCGCACCACCGAGCGGGAGGCCATGCGGTCGAAGGTCCCGATCTGGGCCAGATGGTCCTGACCGTAACGCTGGGCGGCATAACGGATGACCTCATCCCGCCCCCGAATGCAGAAGTCGATGTCGATGTCGGGCAGGCTCACCCGATCGGGATTCAAGAATCGCTCGAAAAGGAGCCCCCACCTCAAGGGATCCACTTGGGTGATGCCCAAAACATAGGCGACGAGTGACCCGGCGGCCGAGCCCCTGCCAGGCCCCACCGGGATCTTCTGCTTTCGGGCATAGCGCACGAAGTCCTGTACGATGAGGAAGTAAGAGGCAAGTCCCATCCTTTCGATCACCGAAAGCTCATAAGACAGACGCTCTTTCACCTCCTCGGGCAGGGGCTCACCAAACCGGGCCTTGGCCCCCTGCCAGGCCAGGTGCGCGAGGTACTCTTGGGGCGAAGAGAACTCCTCGGGCACGGGGAAATCGGGGAGGAGGTGCTTCCCGAACGAGAGCTCGAGCTCACAGCGGTCTGCCACTTCCAGCGTCCTGTCTACGGCCTCGGGGAGCTCCCGGAAGCGGCCCCGGATCTCCTCCTCTGTGAGGAAGTGGTAACCATCGCCGTCGAAGGACCGGGCATCGGGGCCACCAAGGCGCTTCCCCCCTTGGATGTTGATGAGCACCTGGTGGGCCTCGCGATCGTCTGGGGAGATGTAGTGCACGTCGGCACTGGCCACGTAGGGAAGCCCAAGGCGCCTTGCGAGCTCAAGCTGCCCTCGGATCAAGCTGCGGCTTCTTTCTAGCCCGTGGTCCTGTAGTTCGAGGTAAAATCGGCCGGGGAAGATCTCGGAAAGGCGTCCAGCGGCCTTGAGGGCCTCTTCCTTGCGCCCTTTGAGGAGGAGCTTCTGCACCTCCCCGGACTCGCAGGCAGAAAGGGCGATCAGCCCCTTTGAGTGGCGATCAAGAAGCTCCAGGTCCACCCGGGGCTTGTAGTAAAAGCCCTCGGTGTGGGCCTTGTTCACCAAGGCAAGGAGGTTTCGCCAGCCGTCCATATCGGCCGCCAGGGTCACTAGATGGTAGTATGTCTGTCCCTGCCTGGCGTCGCGGTCCTTCCTTGAGCCGGGGGCTACGTAGAGCTCACACCCAAGGAGCGGCTTGATCCCCTGGTCCCGAGCAGCCTGGTAGAATTTGATGGCCCCTGACAGGACCCCGTGGTCGGTGAGGGCCAGGGCCGGCATCCCAAGCTCTGCGGCCCGCCCGACGAGCTCGCTCACCCGGCAGGTAGCGTCGAGGAGCGAGTACTCAGAGTGGACGTGCAGGTGCACGAAGGCCATGCTATCTCCAAATCACGATCAGCCGCCGTTCGTCTGGATACCCCCACCCAAGGATCGCGCGTGCCTCTTTCTCGACCACCTCTGGGTCATCGGCCTCATCAAGGCGCTCCCTCAAGGCTGCGATTTCCCGGAGGAGGTTCTCCTCCCTTTGCTTTAGGCACCGGACTTCCGCTGAAAGGCGACCCATGGCCACGAGGCGGGAGCCGTAAAGCCATCCCAGCCCCCCGATGACCAGCGCCACCAGCGCGAGGACGAAAAAGCGCCGCAGGGGGCTACGCCCCTCGGCCGCGCGGCCAGGTCGCCATGGGCGGCTCATACGCCTCCTCGATCCGGATAAGTTCGTTGTACTTCGCCACCCGCTCCGAGCGGGAAAGGGAACCGGTCTTGATCTGACCGCATCCGGTGCCCACCGCAAGGTGCGCGATGGAGACGTCCTCCGTCTCCCCGGACCGGTGCGAGACCACGCAACTGTAGCCGGCGCGGAACGCCTGCTCCATGGTCTCCAGGGTCTCGGTCACGGTACCGATTTGGTTGAGCTTGATCAGGATCGAGTTGGCCACCTTTCGGCGGATCCCCTCCGCAAGCCGTGTGGGGTTGGTGACGAAGATGTCGTCGCCGACGAGCTGGATCTTGCCCCCCAGCTTTTCGGTGAGGAGCTTCCAGCCATCCCAATCCTCTTCGGCAAGGCCGTCCTCGATGGAGATGATGGGGTACTTGTCCACCCACTCCGAGTAGAGCTCAACGAGGTCCGCGGCGGACTTTTCCCCTTCCAAGTGATAGACCCCCTTCTCCTCATCGAAGAAGCCCGTGGCGGCACAATCCAGGGCCAAGGCCACGTCCTTGCCGGGCTCGTAACCTGCCTCCTCGATGGCCGAGAGCAGGAACTTGATTGCCTCCTCGTCGGAAGGGAGTCGGGGAGCGAACCCGCCTTCGTCCCCCACGGCCACGGAATGCCCGGCCCGCTTGAGGAGAGCCTTCAGGGTGTGGAACGTCTCGGCCCCGTAGCGGACGGCCTCGGCGAAGTTTTCCGCCCCCACCGGCACGATCATGAACTCCTGGATGGCAAGGTCGTTATCGGCGTGGGCCCCGCCGTTGAGGACGTTCATCATGGGGATGGGCATCTTTCCCACTCGGGCGCCGGCGATGTACTTGAACAGCGGAAGCCCGAGGAACTCGGCCGCGGCCTTGGCCACCGCCAAGGACACCCCCAGGATGGCGTTCGCCCCGAGGCGGGATTTATTGGCCGTGCCGTCGAGTTCGATCAAGACCTCGTCGATTTCCTCCTGCCACAGGGGGTCCATGCCCACGATCTCCGGGGCGATGATCTCGTTTACGTTGCGTACCGCCCTGAGCACCCCCTTGCCGAGGTACCGTTTGTCCCCGTCCCTGAGCTCCAGGGCCTCGTGCGTCCCGGTGGAGGCGCCGGACGGCACCGCGGCCCGGGCCTGAGTTCCGTCCTCCAAAGTGACCTCCACCTCCACGGTGGGATTACCCCTAGAATCCAAAATCTCACGTGCCCAAACGTCTTGGATGGTGTTCATCTTGTCACCTCGAAAAGTGAGTGTACTCCCTTAGACCCCCGGTCCCAAGGAAGCCTGTCCAAAGAAAAGGGGCCGGCGAGCCGCCGGCCCCTTTTCCGATCCCGAACTTGGACTATTCCTTGTACAGAAGTTCGATATGGAGCTCCATGGTGAGGTCGAGCACCAGTCCCCCGACCCCCTTCTGGGCCACCACGTACGTCTGCTGCTTATTGGACCAAAGCGGGATCCAAGGCACGTCGTAAGCGGACAGGATCTGGATGGCCTGGTACAGCTTGGCCGCCCGCTCGTCGTCCACCGTGGCCAGGGCCACCTCGGCGATGTCCTTGTAGGCTTCGAAATTGGGGTGGTGGTTGAAGAAAGTGCCCAGGCCCTCTGGGGACTCGGTGGTCCATGGAAGCAGGAAGTTGGAGGCCTCCAGGTAGTCGGGGTACCACCCGAGGAGGAACATGTCGAAGCCCCCTTGGGACATGCGCTCAGTGTAGGCGCCCCACTCCAGGGACTGGATGTTGATCTTCACCATGCCGGTCTCCTCGATGGCCTGTTTGATAACAGCGGCCACGTCGGACTCGGTAGTGCCGTAGTGCTTCGGGGTGTACCAGAGGTTCAGCTCAAGCGGGTTTTCCTCAGAGTAGCCAGCCAGCCGCAGGAGCTCCCTAGCCTTTTCCAGATCCCGCTTGGGGAACACGTCGATGGAGGCACCGGCGGGCGGAAGCCCTGTGGGCACCATGGTGTAGATGGGGGTGTTGAGCCCGGAGAACACCTGCTGGCAGATGGCATCTCGATCCACGGCATAGGCGATGGCCTGGCGGACGAACACGTTGTCCACCGGGGGTTGAGTGACGTTGAACAGGAGGTAGCGGATGCCAGGGCTGGGCCCGCCGATAACTTGCAGGTTGGGGTTATTCATGAGGTCCATGATGTCGATGGGGTTAAGGGTGCGGAACGCCACGTCGATGTCGCCAGCCTCGATGGCCGCCCGCAACGCCGCCGCATCGGAGTACATCACCCATACGATCTTCTTGGTCTTGGGCGGCTCGCCGAAGTAGGTGTCCACCGCTTCCAACACTACCCGCTCATCCGGCACATACTCCACGATCCTGTAGGGTCCGAGCCCAACGTAGTTCCCCTTGGCAAAATCATTCTCTGGGGCACCGGTGTAGATCAAGGATGGAATGACGTTGTCGGTCATGCGGATGAGGAAGGTACGATCCGGGTAATTCAAGGTGATCTGGACCGTGAGGTCGTCGAGCACGTCGATCGACTTGATGACGGGCTTGATCAGGCCCACACCGCCTTCGGGGCCGTTCAACCTTAGGGTGCGCTCCAGGGCCCACTTGACGGAGTTGGCGTCACAAGGGGTGCCATCCCAGAACACCACCCCAGGGCGCAGGTGGAACGTGTACACGAGGCCATCCTCGGATACCTCCCACGATTCGGCAATCCCAGGCTTGATCGCTGTCGTCCCAGGCTCCAGGCGCAAAAGCCCCTGGGTAGTATGGCGCAGGATGTGCCAGGTAAAGTGGTCGTAGGAGTTAGCGAACGAGAGCTCTGTAATTCGGTCGGTGGTGCCAAGGATCAAAATGTCACTTGCCGCAAGGCCTGTCACTGCAAAAGCAAGCGCAAAACCTAGAATCGCAAGCTTTCTCATAAACTTCTCACCTCCGTTTCAGATGGGTACTCCGAAATCAAGCTAAAATCCCTCTTCTCCCCACGATCACCTCCTTTGAAAGAGCGAACTTCAGTTTAAACATTATATCGGTTTGAACCGACTCTGTGAAGGGCTACCCTACCTTCTTCCGGCGGCGCTTGGGGTTCACCATATCGGAGATGCCCTCCCCGATCAGGCCGAAGCCCAAGGAGAGGGTGAGGATCATGAGCCCGGGGAAGGTGATCAGCCACCAATAGCCGGCCTGTAGGAACCGCTGGCCATTCTGAATATCAAATCCCCAGTCAGGGGCTGGGGGAGGCAAGCCATAGCCCAAAAATGAGAGGGCGGCCTCGGTGAGGATGGCGTCGGCGATGTTGAACGAGGAGACGGCCATGATGGCGTTTACCGTGTTGGGGGCGATGTGCCGCAGAAGCAGCCGTGGGCCGGGGACGCCCAGCGCCCGGGCCGCTTCCACAAAGGTCTGTTCCCGTACCTGGAGAACTTCGGCCCGGGTGATGCGGAAGTACGTGGGCACGTAGACGAAGGAGATAGAGATGATCATGGGGACGATCCCTGTGCCCATGACCGCCACCAGGGCGATGGCCAGGATCATTGAAGGGAAAGAGTAAATGGCGTCCATGGTGAGGGAAAGGACCCGATCGAGCCATCCCCCGATGAAGCCGGAGATCCAGCCAAGCAGGGAGCCTATCGAAAGGGCGATCGCGATGGAGGCGAAGGCCACTACGATCGGTGCCCAACCGCCGGCGATCACCCGGGAGAATACATCCCGCTGGAGGTGATCGGTCCCCATCCAGTGGGCGGCCGAAGGGGGAGCAAGCCGGGGGAAATCCGAATAGCCCTTCTCCGGGTTATATGGAGGAACCCCCCTGAACCTCCCGTACGGTTTTTGGGGGTTCCCGGTGGGGCCGCAGATGATGGCCATAGCGATGAAGGAAAGCACCACCACCAATCCCACTTTAAGCAGGGTCTGATGCCGTAGCGCTCGGAATGGCCGTACCAACCACCGACTCATCAGTACCTCACCCTTGGGTCGATGAACGAGTAGAAGATGTCCACCACCAGGTTGATGGTGGCGATGAGGATGCCGATGAAAGCAATCGTTCCCTGCAATGCCCACCAGTCCCGGGCATCCAGGGACCGGATTAAAAAGCCCGCAATGCCCGGCCAGGAGAACACGGTCTCGGTGAGCACCGCTCCCCCCATCAGGATGGCGAACTGCAGCCCCAGCACGGTGACGATGGGGATGAGGGCGTTACGCAGCGCGTGTTTCAGCACCACGATCCTTTCACCCAGCCCCTTGGAGCGAGCAGTGGTTACATAATCGGTGTCGAGTACCTCCAACATGGAAGCCCGGGTGATGCGCCCCAACAGCCCGGCCTGGGCAAGGCCGAGCGTCACCGCTGGAAGCACCAAGTGCTTCACCACGTCCAGAAGCAGGGCCCCGTCTCGGTGGATGATGGCGTCGAGTACGTAAAAGCCTGTGATCCGATCGAAGGTAAACGCATAGCGGCCGGCCAAGCGACCCGCCACAGGGAACCAACCTAGTTTCACCCCGAAGATCACTTGCAGCATGAGTCCTACCCAAAAGATAGGAAGGGCAAAGGACCCGATATGAAAAATGCGTACCGTATGGTCAATCGGGCGATCTGCCCGGGTTGCAGCCAAGATCCCGGTAGTGATGCCAAAGAGCGCAGCGAAGAGCATCCCCCAGATCGCAAGCTCCACCGTGGCAGGAAGCCGCGAGAAGAGCTCATAAAGTACAGGCTTGCCTGTACGGGAAGATTTGCCAAAATCCCCGTGAAGGATCCCGCTCAGATACTCCACGTACTGAACGCCGAGGGGTTTGTCCAGTCCCATCTCGTGGCGCTTTTGCTCCAGGAGCTCCGGCGAGACGTTCCTTCCTCCGAGCATGGCGAGGACAGGATCCCCAGGCATGAGTCGCAATACTAGGAACACCACCGAAAGAAGAATAAACACCATGGGAATGGTGAGAACAATTCGCTGCACGATGTATCTGGCCAGTCCGCCCATTTCTTCAACAACCCCCGGTGACGGATCAAACTATATCCGAGGGAAGGGTGGGCTGGCAACCTAGAGCTGCGGCGAAAGACCAAGATCAGTAAAATCGGTTTCATGAACAGTCGTGAACTGAGGGAAATTTATCTCTCCTATTTTGAGCAGCACGGGCACAGGCGCCTACCCTCCGCCAGCCTTATCCCGGACGATCCCACCCTGCTTTTCACCTCCGCCGGGATGGTGCAGTTCAAGGACATATTTTGGGGAAAGGCGGAGCCCCGCTGGCGGCGGGTCACCACTTGTCAGAAGTGCTTCCGCACCACCGATATCGAGCGGGTGGGCACCACTGCCTATCATCACACCTTCTTCGAGATGCTGGGGAACTTCTCTTTCGGGGACTACTTCAAGGAGGGGGCGATCAAGCTCGCCTGGCGCTTCCTCACCCAGGAGCTTTCCCTCCCGAAGGAGCGCCTTTGGGTATCGGTCTATGAGGAGGACGAGGAGGCATACGCCATCTGGCGCGATGTGATCGGGATCCCCGAGGAGAGGATCGTGCGCCTTGGGAAGGAACATAACTGGTGGGGGCCGGTGGGGGGGCAAGGCCCGTGCGGCCCGGATACCGAGATCTTCTGGGACTGGGGTGAGGAGCACGCCTGCGGCCCGGACTGCAAAGGCCTGGCGTGCGACTGCGATAGGTTCTCCGAGATCTGGAATCTGGTGTTCATGCAGTACGACGCCGGAAGCGACGGCACCTTGCGGGAGCTTTCTCGCAAGAACATCGACACCGGGATGGGCCTGGAGCGGACGACCGCCGTTCTGGAAGGGGTGATGAGCGACTTCGATACCGACCTCTTCCGCCCCATCTGCGAAGAGATCGAGGCCCTGGCCCCTTCACGGATCACGGATCACGGATCACGGAATCTGATTGCCGACCACGTGCGGGCCCTGGTGTTCCTGATCGCCGACGGGGTCCTTCCCGGAAACGAAAAGCAGGGGTATGTCTTGCGCCGGGTGCTCAGGCGGGCGGTACGGGCCGCGGATCGGCTCGAGCTCCCCCCCGGGATCCTCACGCGGCTTGTGGACCCTGTGGTGGCCACTCTGGGCGACGTCTACCCGGAGATCGTAGAACGTCGGAAGCTCGTGGAACAGGTGCTCACCCAGGAGGAGCGGGCATTTCGCCGCACTCTTAAGGCTGGGGAGAGACGCCTTTTGGAGCTCCTTTCCGGGCTCTCCCCCGGTGAGGTGCTCCCGGGCGAGGCGGCCTTCGAACTCTACGATACCTACGGTTTTCCCCTGGAGCTCACCCAGGAGATCGCAGGTGAGCAGGGCATCCACGTGGACCGGGAGGGCTTCGAGCAAGCGATGGCGAGGCAGCGCGCCCGCTCCCGGAAGGTGACCACATACGAGGGCGGTGCCACCTCCGAGGAGGCGGTGGCCGCACAGGCCACAACCTTTCTGGGCTATGAAACCTTGGAGGCCGAAAGCGAGCTCCTTGCGATCCTAAATGAGGAGGGAGGGGAGCTTGCGGCAGCTGGGCCTGGGGAGGCGAGGTTCGTCTTCTCTGCCACGCCGTTTTACGCCGAGGCCGGCGGCCAGATAGCGGACACCGGCCGGATCGAAAACCTGTCCCGTTCCGGTCGGGCGGAGGTCACAGACGTCCAGAAGTCCCCCCAGGGCACGCTCCACTTCGTGAGGGTGATCGAGGGGGAGTTCAGGCCCGGTGATCGCTGTCGCCTAAGGGTGGATGAGGAAAGGCGGCGGGCCATCGAGCGGGCCCACACCGCTACCCACCTCCTCCACGCCGCCCTGCGGAAGACTTTAGGGGAACACGTGATCCAGGCCGGCTCCTGGGTGGGGCCGGAGGAATTGCGCTTTGACTTCACCCACTTCTCCGCCCTATCCGAAGAGGAGCTCACCGAGGTGGAGCAAGAGGCGTTCTCTCCGGTCCTCGCTGATATCCCGCTTGTGATCAGGGAGATGCCCTTGGAAGAGGCCAAGGCCTACGGGGCCATTGCCCACTTCGAGGAGGAGTACCGGGGCAAGGAAAAGGTGCGGGTGGTGGAGGTGCCCGGGGTATCCAAGGAGCTGTGCGGGGGGACGCACGTTCGGCGCACCGGGGAGATCGGCCCCATCGTGATCCTCTCCGAGGAGGCGGTGGCAGCTGGCACCCGCCGGATCCGGGCCCTGGTGGGAGGGAAGGCACGAGGCTACCTTGCTTCGCTCCGGGACGAGCGGAAGGCCCTGGCCCGGCTCCTCAAGGTGCCCGAGGAAGAGGTTTCCCAAGGGGTGGCCCGGCTCCTCGCCGAGGTCGCGGAGCTGCGGAAGCGGCTTGAGGCCATGGAAGAGAGGCTAGCCGGCCTCCAGGCCCAAGAGCTCGCGGCGGGCGCCGAAGAGGTGGAAGGAGTGAAGCTCCTGGGGGCGGTGGTGGAAGGCGGGCCGGACCATGCCAAGCGGCTGGTGGATCTCCTGGCCGATCGCCTAGGGCGGGGTGCGGTGATCTTGGGCACCCGAGCCGGGGACCGCGCGGTGGTGGTGGCCAAGGTGGCGGAAGAGCCACGCCTTTCGGCCGGGGAACTCGTGCGCGCGGCCGCCGCAAGGCTGGGCGGCAAAGGTGGCGGCCGGCCGACCTTCGCTCAAGGGGGCGGACCCAACGCCGCCGCCCTCCCTCAGGCGATCCAAGCGGCCCTTAAGCTGGCGCGGGAGAAGCTCAAATGAGCCGCACGGGCATGCACACGTAGATGAACCCCTCGTCCCCAGGGGCGATGTCCCCTGCGGGCTCGATCAGCCCGGCCCGCTCCGGGGCGGAGAGCCACAGCGCCACTTGATCGGAATCCATCCTGCGCAGGGCATCGATCAGGTACTCGGCCTTGAACGCGATCTCGATGTCCTTGCCCGGGGCTTTGGCGAGCCGCACCCTTTCACGGCCTTCCCCCTTGTCTTTGGAGGCCGAGGACACCTCCACGGCGGTCTCGTCGGCCGCGACCTTGAGGGTGACCGCGCCCGATTCTTCAGTAGCGGTGATCTCCATGCGTCGTAGGGTCTCCAGGAAGGCCTCGCGCGGAAGGAAAAGCCCGATCTCGTTGTCCCTGGGGATGACCCGCTCAAAGTCGGGGAATTGCTCTTGGATCAGCCGGCTTGAGAACAGCACCGGTCCTGCGGAGAAGTGAAGCTGCCCTCCCTCTTCGTAGATGGTCACCTCGTCCGCGCTTGTGGCAGACAGCACCCGATGGAGGTCGCCCAGGATCTGGGCATCGATGAGGAACGAGGCGTCGTAACCCTCCGGCAGCCCCTCCACCGTGACCCGCTTGATCGCCAGGCGATAGCCATTGGTGGCGGCGAACTTGATGGTCCCGTCCCGGAGAACGAGGTCCACCCCGGTAAGGGCGAGCCTGGTGGTCTCCGAGGCCCTCAGGGCAGCGAACGCTGTCTGGGAAATCGCGCGCAGCAAGGCCTCGAGTGGCAACCGGCAGAGGGGGTCCCCTTTGGGTTTGGGAAGCTCGGGGAACTCCTCGGGAGGTAGGGTAAGGAGATCGAAAACCGCCTCCCCGCACACCAGCCGCACCTTACCGTCAGCCTCCTCTAGCTTGATCTCGTCTGCCTCCGGAAGCCGGGTGACAAGCTGGGAGAGCACCTGCCCTGGGCATACCACGGTGCCCTCGCCTTGAGTCTGGGCTGGCACCGTACACTGGATGGAACATTCGAGGTCGGTTGCCCCCAGCTCCACCCCTTCTCCGGTGGTGCGAAAACGTATCCCCCCCAAGATGGGCATGGACGTGCGTCCGCCCAGAGCGTGGCTGGTAGTCCTAACTCCAAAAACGAGGTCCTCACGGCTGCATACGATCTCCATCTCCCCTCCTAAACCTCATACTTTCTCGCTCGCCACACCTCGCATAAGCCAAAACCGGCCAGAGCCATATTACCCAGGCAGGGGGAGGTGGGCCAGGATCTCCCGACACACTTCTTCCGGCGTTTTGGTGGCGTCGATGACATAGCCCCGGGGCACGGATCGGATTAGCGAAAGATACGCCGCGCGCACCTGGGTGAAGAACGCGAGGCCCTCCCCCTCGAACCTGTCCCGTCCCCGGGTCCGTTCGTAGGCCACCTGAGGCGGAAGATCGAGGAGGAAAACGTAATCGGGATCGAGTCCGGAAGTGGCGAGCTCGTTTAATTCCCTAAGCAACTTGAGGTCCATCCCCCGACCATACCCCTGATAGGCCAAAGTGGACAGGGTATAGCGAGAGGAAATCACCCACTTCCCCTCGCGAAGCGCCGGGCGGATCACCGTTTCCACGTGCTCGTGCCTATCCGCCACCATGAGGAAGAGCTCGGTTAGGGGACGCATGGACCGGCGGGGATCGAGGAGTATCCGGCGAAGGTCCTGCCCAATTTGAGTTCCTCCGGGCTCCCGGGTCGTTATATGGGGAATTCCCAAAGCAGTGAACCTCTCCGAGAGCAGTTTAAGCTGCGTGGATTTACCCGAAGCGTCCGGTCCCTCAAGCACGATGAACAGTGGCTTCACGTTCCCTCCACAAGATCCCGATCGCCATGAGGAGCGCCCCCACAACTATGGCGCAGTCTGCTACGTTGAAAACCGGGAAGTGGGGAAGCTCGATGAAATCGAGCACGTAGCCCCAGCTCAGCCGGTCGATGAGATTGCCGACGGCTCCAGCCCAAAGCAGGCTTCCTCCGACCCTGACCAATCGCCGCGAGAAAAGGCCGGCCCCCAAGGCCAGGGTGAGCCCGAGCGCTACCCCGCAAGAAAGGCCCAGGAACACAGTTCGGTGCTGGGGGAACAGGCCGAAAGCACCACCCAAGTTGTGCACCCTGGTCAGCCGGAGAACCCCGTCTAGAAGGGGGATCGACTCGCCTGGACGCAGGCTACCGGAGACGAGTGCCTTCGTCAAGCGATCCAATCCCAGCACCGAACATGCGAGCACAAAATAAGGCCAGCGCATCTCGGCGCAAGTCTAACACACGAAACGCCCTCACCACCAAGTGGCCGAAAGATCCACCCTAAATGACTTACGAAAGGTCCAGCTGGTCAAGCGTATGATAACTAACCGTGATCCGGCGGTGCAGGTCGCGCCAACCCCTTACTACCTGTGGGTATACTCGCCCTTGGTGAGAGGAGTGGAGACGATGTGCCTTCCGGAGGCCACGGTATGGTCCATCCCTTGTGCTTCCAAGGAGGAGCCGGTTGGGGACATCGGGAGCCTTGAGGCCTTCGCGCAATCCGGCTTGGAAGGCAAGGGGGAGAACACCCCTTCTACAGATGGCTGCTCATGGAGGAGACGAAGGCCGGGGACGCCCCCGCCAAGGTGCGCCTCGCCACGCTACTTCCCCAAGGACTTCCTTATCCTCCCGCGCAGGCAGCTTCGGCCGCCAGAGGTCGCACGGATCCTCATGGAGGCAGCGGGCCGTGATCCGTAAACCGGAATCGGGGGCAACATGAAAAGGGTGGCAGTCATCGGTTTGGACTGTGCCGACCCCGACTTGCTAGAGGAGTTTCTGCCAGACCTTCCGACCTTTAGGGAGCTTGTCCGGAGTGGGACCTTCTCCCGCCTGCGATCGGTGGATCCGCCCATCACCGTGCCGGCCTGGATGTGCATGATGACCGGAAAGGACCCCGGCGAGCTCGGGGTGTACGGCTTCCGTAACCGCATGGACCATAGCTACGAAGGGCTGGGCGTGGCCTCCTCGGCGCGGTTTTCCGCCCCGGCGGTGTGGGATGAGCTTGGCCGGCGAGGCCTGCGCTCCATCCTCCTTGGGATCCCGGGAACCTACCCTCCTAAACCGGTTCGGGGCCTGCTTGTATCCGGTCCTCTCACCCCTAGCTCGGAAGCTGACTACACCTACCCTGCCTCCCTCAAGGGGAAGATCGCCCGCTGGGTGGGCGACTACATGCCGGACGTGCGCGACTTTCGCACTCAGGACAAGGCTTGGCTTATAAAGCAGGTTCACTCCATGACCGAAAGGCGGTTTGCCCTGGCGAGGAAGCTCGTTTCCAAGGAGGCTTGGGACTTCTTCGCCATGGTGGAGATGGGGCCGGACCGGATCCACCACGGCCTTTGGGCCCACCATGATCCCGCCCATCCCAAGCACGACCCCCAAAGCCCCTTCCGGGACGCCCTGCGTGAGTACTACCGGTTGCTTGACGAAAAGCTCGCCGAGCTCCTCTCTGACCTCCCCGGGGGGACGCAGGTGCTGGTGGTCTCGGACCATGGGGCCCAGAGGATGGAGGGGGGGATCGGGCTAAACGAATGGTTGATCGAGGAAGGATATCTTGCGCTCAAGGAATATCCGAAGAAGCCCACCCGCATGGGGGAGCTCATTCGGAGGGGCCTCGTGGACTGGTCCCGCACGGTGGCCTGGGGGGAGGGCGGCTACTACGGCCGGGTATTTTTGAACGTCCAGGGCCGGGAGCCCCAAGGGATCGTGCCTCCTGAGCGCTATGAGGAAGTCAGGGCCGAGCTCGCCGAGCGCCTCGCCGCCATCCCGGACGAGGCGGGCCGCCCCATCGGCACACGGGTATTCCGGCCGGAGGAGCTCTACCGCAAGGTCAGGGGGATCCCGCCGGACCTGATCGTATACTTCGGGGACCTCAGGTGGCGGTCCATCGGCACGGTGGGCTGGGGAAGGATTCACTTCCATGAAAACGACATCGGCCCGGATGACGCCAACCACGCCCCCTACGGGATCTTCATCGCCTACCCTAAGCTGGACGCCCGGAAGGAAAGGTCCATACTCGAGGTGAAGGACTTGGTGCTCTCCGTGATGAGTGATGGGTGAAGAGAAAAGAAAAGTGGAAATAGCTGGAGAGATCGTGCGGGCGATCGAGGAACACCTGGCTGAACTTTCGGCGGGCTCGGTGGAGGAGTACGTGGAGGCGGTGCTCCGGGAGCGGCTCCTCAGCGAGGGGTTCCTTTCCCCCTACAGCCCCGAGGAGGAAGAGGAAATGGAGCGGAGGCTGCGGGACCTGGGGTACCTGGACTAGCCCAGGCTAGATGACCCCCAGCTCCTTCAGGACCTCCAGGACTTTCGGGAGGGGCTCCTGCCATAGCCACTCTGACTTGAGCGAGAAGCCGGGGATTGCTTGAGACCTGAACACCCCCTCCGGCTCCAGATCCATAAGCCGGAAGCGGCCGGTCTTGTCCAGCACGTAAAAATCCGCCCGCTTGAGCTCAGGATCGATAAGCCAGTATTCGGGTACTCCGGCCAGCTCGTACTCGGCGTATTTCTCGCCCCGGTCCCGGAGGCGGGATTCCGGGGAGACAATTTCCACCACCAGATCGGCAGGACCCTCAAGGTACCTATCTTTTAGCCGATCTAGGTGGCCACTTGCGATGAACATGAGATCCGGCTCCCGTCCCCGTCGGAGCTCTGGCAAGTACATCTGGAAAGGAGCTGGCCTCACTACCCCCAGGGCTTTCGCTTCCACGTAAGTGCCGAGCACTTGGATCAAGAATCTCACCAGGTCCTGATGGCGATCCGAAGCCGGCGTCACCATAACTACCTCCCCGTCCACCCATTCCGCCCAGGTGTCTTCGTCACACCAGGACAGAAACTCCTGGTAGGTCATCCTCTTGGTCGGGGCTTTGGTCTTGGCCATAGGTCTCCCTTTAAATTAAACCTCGACCGGGGGAGAGGCAAGCATTGATAGGGTCAGGCAAGCCAGGGAATGGTTTCGATCGCCACCTCTTGCAGCAGTGAGATAAGCTCATCGGCCCCCTTCCTGACCTCTGGGGTGAGCCCTTCCCCTAGGGAGAGGTCGCGGGGCTGGATCCCCACCAACGTCACCTCCCTGGCCGCATCCTTAAGGAGTCCGAGGAGGAAATCCAGGGGGAGGCCATGGGTTGAGCCGAGCATCCTCGGGGCGGACTCAAGTGGGAGGCGACGAAATTCCCCTGGGGGGAGGCCCATATTGGCCGCATCCACTATCACCAGGAGCTCGGGGCGTTCCCTTTTCACCAGTCCCAGGGCGTTCTCCAGGAAGGGCCCGGCAGGGATCACCCTCCAGCCAGGGGCCCCAGAGAGTGCTTGGGCTACATAAACGCCTACCCCGTCGTCGCGACCCAAGGGGTTACCAACCCCGATGAGCACCCTCCCCGCGGAAGCCCCGCTTTCGCGAGGCAAATCAGACCAGGTTCTCACGGAGGAAGGTGCGGAAGGGGTGGGCGAGCCCCTGCAAAGCGTCCAGTCTCTTGATCACGATGCGGTGCCCGGGGAGGGCGAGGATGTCGCGCTCCTTCAACTCTGAGAGGATGCGGATCACGGTTTCGGTGGAGACGCTCGCCATCTCAGCGAGCTCGGCCCGAGGGAGCTCCACCCCGATGTCCAGGCCCTCCTCCCGCTCCTCACCAAAGGCGCGAGCGAGCTCCAAGAGCACCCGAGCCAGCCGTTCCTTTGCCGAACGGGAGGTTATTTCGACCAGTCTATCCCCGAACACCTTAAGCTCGCGGGATAGCTTTTCGATGAGCCTGATGGCCACCTCAGGATGTCGCCTGACGAAGGAGAGGAAGTCCTCGCGAGGGATGAACATGAGCCGGGAGGGCTCCAGGGTCTTGGCGTAGCAAGTATAGGTCTCGCCGTCAAACAGGGTCTTTTCTCCCAGGATCTCCCCGGGGCCGAGGAGCTTGAGGATCTGGGAGCGGCCGCCCCGAGTGTGCTTGGCCAGCTTCACTTTGCCCTGGCACAGGATGTAGAGCCCGAAGGCGGGCATGCCCTCGTGGAACACCGTCTCCCCACGATCGAGCTGCATGGGGCGCATGACCGTAGACAACTCGGCGAACGCCTCTGGCGAAAGCCCCTGAAAGATGTAGGAACACCGGTTTTGACAACCTAGGCAGGGATTAGTCTGCCTTTGCTTTGACGCCACAGTTCCCCGCATTTCGATATCGACTGTAACGCAACTTGCGCCGCTCGTCCAGCGCGAGGCCCTCAAGTTCGGAGACGTGCCTTATCACGGCGTCCCGGATCGCCTGAGCTGTGGCGTCGGGGTCCACGTGGGCGCCGCCCAAGGGCTCAGGGATCACCTCGTCGATCACTCCCAGCTCTAGGAGCCGGGGAGCGGACAGGGCCAGAGCCTCGGCGGCCTGAGGTGCGGCGGCTGCGTCCTTCCACAGGATGGCCGCCGCCCCCTCCGGGGAGATAACCGTGTAAGTGGCGTTCTCCAGCATCAGCACCCGGTCCGCCGCGGCCAGGGCGATTGCCCCGCCTGAACCCCCTTCCCCTAGGATCGCCGCCACCGTGGGCACCGAGAGGGAAAGCATGGTAGCGATACACTCGGCGATCGCCCCGGCGATGTTTGCGGCCTCGGCCTCCACCCCAGGGTACGCCCCGGGGGTATCGATGAACGTCACCAGGGGTAGGCGCAATCTTTCCGCGATGTGCATGATGCGGGCCGCCTTGCGGTAGCCAGCGGGCAGGGCCATGCCGCCCCGGCACGCCCGCTGTTCCTCCGGCGAGCAACCTCGGTGATGGAACAGGACCGCCACCGGCCGTCCGCCCAGCCGGGCGAGCCCGCCACGGAGTGCTGGATCGTCGCCCCCCATCCGGTCTCCTCGAAGCTCGTAGAAGTCCTCGCACACACGCTTTACCAGCTCTAGGCCGCGAGGGCGGCCCGGATGCCGGGCCAGGCGCACCCGATCCCAATCGGACAGGCTCTCGTAAAGCTCCCGCCTCAAGGCCTGAAGCCGCCGTTCGAGCAAAGCCAGCTCCTCCCGCAGGTCCACCCCGTCCTCTTCCACCAGGCGGCGGAGCTCGGCCACCTTTTCCTCTAGGGCGCGAATGGTGCGCTCATCCGCCACTTGTCACCCCTTCCAGGACCTGAAGCACCCGTACCAGCTCCTCGCGGAGCCCCTCTCGCGGCACGACCCCGTCTACGAGCCCGTGTTCCAGGGCGTAGCGGGCCCGCTGGAACCCCGGGGGAAGTTTTTCCCCGGTGGTCTGCTGGATGACCCGCGGCCCGGCGAACCCGATGAGAGCCCCCTGTTCTGCCAAGGTGATGTCGGCCAAGGAAGCCAGGGAGGCCATCACCCCCCCGGTGGAGGGATAGGTGAGCACGGCTATATAGGGGACCCCGGCTTGCGCCAACTTCTGGCGGGCGGCCACCGTCTTGGCCATTTGCAGGAGCGAAAGCACCCCCTCTTGCACTCGGGCACCGCCCGAGGCCACCACGAACACGAACGGGATGCGCTCTTCGGCTGCCCGCTCCATGGCAAACGCTAGCTGCTCTCCAACCACAATGCCCATGGACCCCCCGATGAAACGGAAGTCCATCACCGCCAGCATCACCCTGTGGCCCGCGATGTTTCCCACGCCTATTACCACCGCATCGGAAAGGCCGGTGGACTCGCGAGCCTCCTTCAGCCTATCGGCATAGGGCTTGCGATCGGAAAAGGAGAGCGGGTCGTCCGACTCCAGGGGCAAGGTCAACTCTTGGAACGTGCCCTCGTCCACCAACGCCGCAATCCTCTCCTGAGCCGTGAGGAAGAAGTAGGCTCCGCAGCGGGGGCAGATGTAATTGTTTTCCTGCAATTTACGGCGAAACACGAGCTCGCCGCAGGAGCCGCATCTGAGCCAGAGCGGCTCCTCCCCTCGCCTGAGCTCCACTTCTACGTAGCGATCCCGGTCATCCCGTCTGATCGGCATCAGGTTCCTCCTGTGCTCTCCACATATGATGAGGGCTTGTGCCCTCCGGCGCCACCACCCCGCCTGAAAGCACCAACGTGAGCCCCTCATCCACGGTCATGTCCACGGGGATCACCCGCTCTTTAGGAACGAAGAACACCCAGCCGGAAAGGGGGTTGGGGGCAGTGGGCACGTACACCGACACACACGGCTCCTCGAACACTTCCCCAAAAGAGCGCACATCCTCGTTGGTGAGGACGCCCATCACGTAGTACCCTTCACTCGGATATTCCATCAGCACCAGCCGCCCACGTCCCCCTTTGATCAGATTTCGGCCGAGCAGGGCGCGAGACAGCTCCCGACTGGCCCAGTATAGCTTCCTTACGCCCGGAAGCGAAAGCACCAACTTCTCCAGGGAGGCTAGGAGCCTGCGCCCAAGCCAATTTCGGGCGGCTACCCCGATCACGACCACCACCAAAACGGTGATCACAACCTCCGTGCCCGGGATGTACCGGCCGAAGGTACGGGTGAGGAACTGGGCGAACGGGGTGTTTGGCCCCAAGGCTCCCCGGAGGAGCCTGTAAAGGAGCCACAGGACGTACGCGGTGAGCCCCAACGGGAGCAACACAAGGAGCCCCGAGATGAAACTGTCCCTCAACCACCTTAACACCCTGCGCATTTCGTCCCCAGCCCCCCAGAGTTTGTACGCGACAGACGTCCGCGGCGCAAAACCCCTCCAGCTAGCCTCCTTACGGTCCATTTTATGTGTTCGCTCGTTTTGGGTAAGATTCTGTGATCAAACGTAACGTTCAAACCATGAAAGGAGGGATCTGCAAGGTGGCCGAGGCAAAGAAGTGGGTGGAGCCGGACCCGAAGCGTGAGAACTGGTTCTGGCCTACCGATGAGCTGCGGGAGCGGGCTTGGGTTTCCGATCCCAAGATCTACGAGGAGGCAGCAGCGGACCCGCTTGCCTTTTGGGAGAAGCGGGCCGAAGAGATCACCTGGTTCAAGCGGTGGGACAAGGTGTATGAGGAAGAACCATACGCCTTCCGCTGGTTCGTGGGCGGAAAACTCAACCTGTCCTATAACTCCCTGGACCGGCATGTTGAGGCCGGAAAAGGGGACAAGGTGGCTCTGATCTGGGAGCCGGAGCCCACCGATGAGCCCAACCGAACCTTCACCTACAGGGAGCTCCTTGAGGAGGTGTCCCGCCTGGCCAACGCCCTCAAATCCCTGGGGGTCAAGAAAGGCGACCGGGTGGGGATCTACCTTCCCATGATCCCGGAGGCGATCATCGCCATGCAGGCGGTAGTCCGGATCGGGGCGGTGCACTCGGTGGTGTTCTCCGCTTTTTCCGCCGAGTCCTTAAGGGATAGGATGGTGGACTGCGGGGCCAAGGTGCTGATCACCGCCGACGGCTACTTCCGCCGGGGCAAGCTCATCTCGCTCAAGCCCAACGCCGACAAGGGCATCGCTGGCACCTCGGTGGAGCGGGTGATCGTGGTGAGGCGTGCCGGAAATGAGATCCCCTGGAATGAGGGCCGCGACATCTGGTACCACGAGCTGGTTAAGGACCAACCGGCGGAGTGCCCACCCGAGGAGATGGACGCCGAGGACCTAGCGTTCATCCTGTACACCTCTGGGACCACCGGAAAGCCCAAGGGTGTCATGCACACCACCGGGGGCTATGCGGTTCAGGCTTATACCACCTGTAAGTGGGACTTCAATTTGCATGAGGACGACATCCACTGGTGCACCGCCGACGTGGGCTGGATCACCGGGCACACCTATATCAACTACGGCCCCCTGATGAACGGGGTGGCCACGGTGGTGTACGAGGGCTCTCCTGACTACCCGGACTACGGCCGCATGTGGGCCACCATCCAGAAACACAAAGTGACCGTGTATTACACTGCGCCGACCGCTATCAGGATGCACGTAAAGTGGGGCGAGGAGTGGCCGAAGAAGTACGACCTCTCATCCCTCAGGGTCCTGGGCACGGTGGGCGAGCCCATCAACGAGGAGGCCTGGCTGTGGTACTTCAAGCACATCGGGGGGGAGCGCTGCCCGATCATCGACACCTGGTGGCAGACCGAGACCGGGGCCACTTGTGTTGAGGCGCTGCCCGGAATCGGCCCGTTCATTCCTACGGTGGCCGGCCGTCCCTTCCCCGGGATCCGGGCCGATATCCTCGACGCTGGTGGCCAGCCGGTGTCCCCTGGCGAGGGGGGGTATCTCGTGCTTAAACCCCCGTTCCCGCCGGCGCTCCTCAGGGGGCTTTACGGCGACCCGGAGAAGTACAAGGCCACCTACTTCGGTGAGTATGGGCCCAAGTATTACTTCACCCGGGACGGCGCTCGCATGGACGAGATGGGGAACATCCGCATCACCGGGCGGGTGGACGACGTGATGAACGTGGCCGGACATCGCCTGGCCACCGCGGAGGTGGAGGACGCCCTCACCCAGCACCCGCTGGTCTCTGAGGTGGCGGTGGTGTCCAAGCCGGACGAGGTCAAGGGAGAAGTGCCCGTCGCGTTCGCCCTGCTCAAGGCCGGGGCGCAAGCCTCAGACGACCTCAAACGTGAGCTTATAAAGACGGTGGACCAATACATCGGCCCCACTGCCCGGCCGGCGGAGATCTACTTCGTCGACGATCTTCCCAAGACCCGCTCCGGGAAGATCATGCGCCGGGTGCTGAAGGCCTTGGTGCGAGGTGAGCCCGTCGGGGACGTTACCACCCTGCGCAACCCCGAGTCCGTGGATCACCTGAAAGAAATGGTTGGCTACGAGGGATAAGGAGGCAAGATGGAAAACAAGGCGATCGCCAATCCTGCTCCGCTTGGGCTCGGAGGGTTTGCCCTGTCCACTTTCATCCTGAACATCGTGAATGCGGGCTGGGTGGATGCGGCCACGGTGGGCATCGTGATGCCGATCGCCTGCCTCTACGGGGGGCTGGCCCAGCTTTTGGCCGGGATGTGGGACCTAAGGCGGGGAGACATCTTCGGGGGAACGTGCTTCAGCTCATTCGGTGCATTTTGGATGGGATTTGCGCTGTTTGAGATCCTGAGCTGGGCCGGGATTGCCCCGGAAGTGCCCCCGGCCGGCGTGGCCGTCGTCCTGTTCGCCTGGGGCATCTTCACCGCCTACGCCACCATAGCCTCCCTCAAGCTCCCCAAGGTCATCACCTGGGTGTTCATCACGCTCACCATCCTGTTCTTCCTCCTGGGGATCGGGGAGTTCGTGCCGGTGGTTCATACCATCGCCGGCTACGAGGGGATCGTGTGCGCCCTGATCGCCTGGTACGCCTCCGCAGCCATCCTCATCAACACCGTGCACGGAAAGACCTTGCTTCCCATCGGGGAACGTGGGTAAGTCGTGGCGGGGCACCGGAGCAGTGCCCCGCCCTTCTTTTTATAGTGCCCCGCAAAATCCTCAAAGGATTTCGCGAGGATCCCCAGATTTAAGATTGAATTTTGGGTTCCCACAAAAATCCATGGATTTTTGTGGGGTTACAATTAATTAAGCCGTTTTGCTGCCAGCACCACGCCTTCCTCGCGGCGGTGTTCAATGGAGAAGCCCCGGTTCCGGAAGATGGCGATCATCCGGAAGTTGTCCGGGGTGGTCTCCGCCCGCACTTCCTTGATCCCCCAGCCCTTCGCGATCTCCAGGCAGTAATCGGTGAGCGCTCCGCCCAAGCCCCGGTTCTGCCAGGGGTCGGCCACAAATACCGCGTATTCGGCGACCTCCCTGTCCGGGTCTGCCACCAGACGTCCCACCCCGGCCATCTTCAATTCTCCGTCTTCTTCCACGATGGCCACGATGGCCATCTCTCGATCGTAGTCGATAAAGCAATAAGGGATGGCCATCTCGTGGGTGGTCTCTTTGAAGATATACCGGAAGCGGAACCTGATTGACTCGCGGGATGCGGACGCCAGCATCTTATGCCACATGGGCTCGTCCTCAGGACGAATAGGCCTGAGGAGCATCTCGGTGCCATCCTTAAGGGTGATCTTCCGCTCGTAGCCCTCGGGATAGGGGCGGATCACAAGATGCGAATAGGGGCGGATGGGCTTTCCGACCACGTCCTTGTCCACCACCACCCGGGCATCCAGGGCGATGACGTCCTTAGGGGTAGCGAGCAGGGGGTTGATGTCGAGCTCCTTTATCTCGGGGAAGTCAGCCACGAGATATGAAAAGCGCATTAGGATCTCGATGAGCTTGTCCAGATTGACCCCGGGGCGACCTCGATACCCCTTAAGCAGCTTCCAGGACCGCAAGGACTCCAGCATCCTGTAGGCCAGCCGCTCGTTCAGCGGCGGCAGGCCCAGTGCTCGATCGCGGAACACCTCGGCGGCAATCCCTCCCATCCCGGCCATGATTACCGTGCCGAAGGTGGGATCCTTCTTCGCCCCCAGGATCATCTCGAACCCATCCTGGACAGTGATCATCTGCTGAACCGTAACCCCGCGGATCTCCGCATCCGGCCGGTGATGTTTCGCTTTCTTCACGATCCTCTCAAAGGCCGTTCTGACGGCTTGGGCGTTGCACAGGTTCAGTGCCACCCCGCCCACGTCCGTCTTGTGGGTGATCTGTGGGGACCACACCTTGAGCACCACGGGATACCCCAGCTCTTCGGCTATCGCTACCGCTTCCTCTGGGGTACGGGCGGGCCTGGGCTCGGTGACTGGGATGCCGTAAGCCGAAAGGAGCTCCTTGGAGAGCTCCTCGGTGAGCACCTCAGGGCCTTCCGCGAATACTTTGGTAAAACGCCTTCGGACCTGCTTCCTGTCTACATCGTTGAGCCTGACCGGCACTTCCCGGGGCGTCTGATAGAGCATCTCCAGGTTGCGGCCGTACTCCACCAGGTGCATGAACGCCCGCACCGCCTGTTCCGGGGTGGCATATGTAGGGACCCCGGCTTCGTTGAGGATGTGGATCCCTTCCCGTACCGCCTCTCCGCCCATCCAGGCGGCGAGGATGGGCTTGCGGGCCTTCCCAGCCAGCTCGGCTATGGCTTGGGCCGTCCCAGTGGCATCGGTCATCGCCTGCGGGGTGAGAATCACCAAGGCCGCGTCCACCCCCGGATCGGAGAGCGCCGCCTCGGTGGCCTTGGCGTAGCGGGCCGGCGGAGCGTCCCCTAGGACGTCGATCGGGTTCCCATGGGACCAGAAGGGCGGAAGGACCTCGCTCAGTTTGTCGATGGTCTCCTGCGATAACTCAGCAAGCTTGCCTCGTCGGGCGATGAGGGCGTCGGTGGCCATCACCCCTGGACCACCGGCGTTGGTGATGATGGCCAGGTTCGGCCCCAAAGGGGGCCGAACCCGGGCCACGAGCTCCGCACAGTCGAAGATGTCCCCGATCTCGAACACCCGTACCATGCCCGCCCGCTGGAAGGCGGCATCGTAGACGGCGTCCTCCCCGGCCATGGCCCCGGTGTGAGAGGCAGCGGCCTTGGCGGATTCTGCGAATCGTCCTGCCTTGTAGGCCACAATGGGCTTGGTACGGGCGAATGCTCTAGCAGCGGACATGAACTCCCGGGCATCGAAAACGGACTCCACGTACAGGATGATCGACTGGGTGTCGGGATCCTCACCGAAGTAGTCCACCAGATCCCCAAAGTCCACGTCCAGCATGTTGCCTATGGACACGAAGTGAGAAAAGCCGATGCCCTCATCGATGGCCCAGTCCAAAACGGCCGTACAGAGCGCCCCGGACTGGGAGATGAACGCCACGTGGCCGGCCTCGGGCATGGCCGCCGCAAACGATGCGTTGAGCTTAAGCCTGGGCACGATGATCCCTAAACAGTTGGGTCCGATCACCCGCATCCCTGGGTAGCGGGAAACCTCGGCCTTAAGCTCTTCCTCCAGGGCCCGCCCTTCCTCCCCGGCCTCCTTGAAGCCCGCGGAGATGATGATCACCCCCAAAATCCCGGCCTCACCACACTCACGTACTATTCCAGGCACGGTCCGGGCCGGGGTACAGATCACCGCAAGATCCGGGGTCTTGGGCAGGCTTCCCACGTTGGGATAAGCCTGAATCCCCTGTACAGCCTCGTGCTTGGGGTTCACTGGGTACACCACACCCTGAAATCCCGAACCGATCAGGTTGCGGAGCACTGTGTAGCCCACACTCTGGGGGTTGTTGCTCGCCCCGACTACCGCGATTCTTTGAGGTTTGAAGATTTTGTCTAGATTTCGGATGCTCAATTTAACCTCCGGGTATTAAGTCTAAAGGGCCGGCCCCTTTCCGCAACCCATCTTAAGGAAGGCGGCGTACCACTTGCACCCAAGCCCGGTCGGGGGTTGCCCCCAATTCCTCAAGGAGCGGGGCGAGGTTTTCCTGGCCGTCCAGGAGGTCGATGTAAGCGGTCCTTCGCCCTCGGCGGATGAGCTCCTTCAAGGCAGCCCGCAGCAGGGCCGGATAGGCCTCCTCCTCAAACAGGAGCGGGACCCTGATCGTGCCGGTGGTCTGATAGCGATTGGCCTGCATCCCGAGGTACCCGATGAGCTGCCCCTCCCGCTCGGCCGCAAGCCCCCAGTCCCACACCCCGAGGAGCCGCAGAGGCCATGCCTCAAACCACCCTTCCAGGGAAAGGAGCCGCCTGAGTCCTTCTCCATCCGTCTCCTTCGGCCAGAGAGCCAGAAGGTCCTTGCGGCGGGCGCGGCGCACCTTTATTCCAGGGGGGGCTTTGGGGAGCTTCG
>JAGGRX010000106.1 GCA_021159405.1 Candidatus Bipolaricaulota bacterium
GGTCGGGGCCTTGGCCATCGGGGCTGGGGGAATGGACGTAGCCCTGGCCATGGCCGGGGAGCCCTTCTACCTTAAGATGCCGAAAGTGGTGCGGGTGGAGCTCAAAGGGCGTCTTCGGCCCTTCGTCTCCGCCAAGGACGTGATCCTGGAGCTTCTCAGGCGCCTCTCCGTCAAGGGCGGGGTGGGCAAGGTCTTCGAGTACGGAGGTGAGGGCGTGAAGACGCTCACCGTGCCCGAGCGGGC
Organism: Candidatus Bipolaricaulota bacterium; assembly: GCA_021159405.1. GTDB lineage: Bacteria > Bipolaricaulota > Bipolaricaulia > Bipolaricaulales > Bipolaricaulaceae > 64-32. The sequence goes on from JAGGRX010000106.1 coordinate 244, forward strand.
CACCATCTGCAACATGGGCACCGAGCTCGGAGCCACCACCTCTATCTTCCCCGCCGATGAGGAGACCTACCGGTTCCTCAAGGCCCAGGGGCGGGAGAAAGATTTCCGAGCGCTTTCCGCCGACCCGGATGCTGAATACGACGAGGTGATCGAGCTCGACCTCTCGGAGGTCGAGCCCCTGGTCGCCTGCCCTCACTCCCCGGATAACGTAAAGCCCGTTCGGGAGCTTTCTGGCCTCAAAGTACATCAGGTGGCCATCGGCTCCTGCACCAACTCCTCATACCGGGACCTCATCACCGTGGCCAGGATCTTCCAGGAGACCGGGGCCCGGGTGCACCCGGACGTTTCCGCGGCCATCTCCCCTGGTTCCCGCCAGGTGCTTCGGCTCCTGGCGGATATGGGGCTCTATCAAGTACTGGTCTCCGCTGGCTTCAGGTTCCTTGAGTGCGCTTGCGGTCCCTGCATCGGGATGGGCTTTTCCCCGCCCGCAAGCGGAATTTCGGTGCGTACCTTCAACCGCAACTTCCTAGGCCGCTCGGGCACAAAGGACGCCGAGGTGTACCTCGTCTCCCCGGAGACGGCGGCGGCCACCGCCATCGCCGGCGAGCTCACCGATCCCAGGGAGCTGGGCCTTGAGCCCATCGAGGTCCCCATGCCGGAAAGGTTCCCCATCGACGATTCTATGATCCTAGCCCCGGCGGTGGACCCAGAGGAGGTGGAGCTCCACTTCGCGCCCCACATCAACTACGTGGGCCACAAGGATCCCCTTCCCGAAGAACTCTCCGGGGAGGTGCTCATAAAGGTGGGGGACAACATCACCACCGACCACATCCTCCCCGGTGGGGCGAAGATCCTTCCCTTGAGGTCCAACATCCCAGCCATCTCCGAGTACACCTTTTCGGTCATCGATCCGGACTTCGCCCGGAGGGCGAAAGAAAAGGGCGGCGGGTTCATCGTCGGCGGGGAGAACTACGGCCAGGGATCCTCCCGGGAGCACGCGGCCATCGCCCCCATGTACCTGGGGATCAAGGCGGTGATCGCCAAGTCCTTTGCCAGGATCCACCACGCGAACCTGGTCAACTTCGGCATCCTTCCCCTCACCTTCGTGAACCCGGATGACTACGAAAAGATCGATCAAGGGGATCGGCTGCGGCTTGAAACGAGGGAGCTCTCGCCGGGCGGGGAGCTGACTTTGGTGAACGAGACGAAGGGGGAGGAGATCCCGGTACGGGTCGAGCTCGACGCCCGGGGGGTAAAAGTCGTCCGGGCTGGCGGAATCCTCCCCTACGTGCGGGAAAAGCAAGGAGGTGGGCTTGAGCGCTGAGAAGATAAGGCTCGAGGGTGATAGGTTGGTGGTGCCAGACCACGTCTGTATTCCCTACATCCAAGGCGACGGGGTGGGGGTGGACATCACCCCGGCCATGCTGCGGGTGGTGGATGCGGCCGTTTCCAAGGCCTACGGGGGAGGGCGCTCTATCGAGTGGTTGGAGCTCCTGGCCGGGGAGAAGGCCAAGGAGAGGACCGGCGAATACCTCCCCGGGGAGACCATCGAGGCGATCCGGGAGCATGTGGTGGCGATCAAAGGCCCCCTCACCACCCCGGTGGGCGGGGGGATCAGGTCCCTGAACGTGGCCCTGCGGCAGATCCTGGACCTCTACTCCTGCGTCAGGCCGGTGCGGTGGTACGGGCAAGGGGCGCCGATAAAGCGGCCGGAGCTCGTGGACTACGTGATCTGGCGCGAGAACACCGACGACGTCTACATCGGGATCGAATGGCCCGCGGGAAGCCCCGAGGCAAGGAAGCTCATCTCCTTCCTGCGAGACGAGATGGGGGTCCCGGAGGGGAAACTCCCGGACGATGCCTCCGTCGGGATAAAGCCGGCCTCGGAGAAAAAGAGCAAGCGCCACATCCGAAAGGCCCTGCGCTGGGCCCTGGAAAACGGACGCCGCACCGCCACCCTGATGCACAAGGGCAACATCCAGAAGTTCACCGAAGGGTACTTCGTCCGCTGGGGATACGAGGTGGCCGCCGAGCCCGAGTTTGCGGGGCTGGTGATCACCGAAGAGGAGCTCGGGGAGCGCTACGCGGGTGATATGGAAAAGGCCAAGGCCGACGGCTACAAGCTCCTCCTCAATGATCGCATCGCCGACAACATGTTCCAGCAGCTTCTCACCCGCACCGGGGAGTACGACGTGATCATCGCCATGAACCTGAACGGCGATTACATCTCCGACGCGGCGGCGGGACTGGTGGGGGGACTTGGCCTTGCCCCGGGGGCGAACATCGGGGACGGCTACGCGGTGTTCGAGGCCACGCACGGCACCGCCCCCAAGCACGCGGGAAAGGATGAAGTGAACCCAGGCTCTTTGATCCTGTCGGCCGCGTTCATGCTGGATTACCTGGGTTGGAAGGAGGCAGCGAGCCTCATCGAGGAGGGCCTCCGCCGCACCTTGGCTGACCGGATCGGGACCTACGACCTCGTCCGGGAATGGAAGAAGGAGGGGATCGAGGGAAAGAAGGTCTCCTGTTCCGGGTTTGCCAAGGCAATAGTGGAACACATGTGAAAGGAGGAATAATGGATCCAAGGGAGAAGGCCAAAACGTTCAGGAACTACCTTCAGCGGGAAGGCGTGGTGACGCTGCGGCCCTGCGCCTACGATGCGCTCTCTGCCATCCTCATCCAGCGAGCGGGTTTCGAGGTCGTGGGGACGACCGGCTATGGGATCGCCGCCTCCCTCATCGGTCAGCCCGATATCGGTCTTGTGGGGTTCCACGAGATGCTCGAGCGGGTAAGGACCATCGTGGGCGCCGTTTCCCTGCCCGTGGATGTGGACATCGACACCGGCTACGGGAACGCGCTCAACGTCTATTGGACGGTGAAGAACTTCGCCCGGATCGGGGCCGCCGGGGTGAGGCTGGAAGACCAGGTTTGGCCCAAGCGCTGCGGACACATGGCCGGAAAAAAGATCATCCCCACCGAAGAGATGGTCCAGAAGATCAAGGCGGCCATCAAAGCGAGGGACGAGGAGAACCCGGACATGGTGATCGGAGCGCGGACCGACGCCCGTTCGGTGGCAGGGCTCCAGGAGGTGATCGCAAGGGGCGTCGCATATGCCGAGGCCGGCGCCGACTACATCTACGTCGAAGCCCCGGAGACCCTGGAGGAAGTCGAGACCTTGGTGAAGCGCATCCCGGCCCCGATCGCCTTCAACATCATCCCCGGCGGGAGGGTGCCCCCCTTCCAGCTCCAGGAGCTTGCCCAAATTGGGGTGAGGTATCTTTCCGTTCCCATGGTGTGTCTGTATCCGGCGACGAAGGCGATGCAGCAAGCGCTCGCCGCCTTGAAGGAAGGGGATCTCGCGGGGATGGCGGAGCTCGGGGTTTCCTGGGCGGAGTTCAATGAGCTCGTGAACTTGAGCGCCTGGAGGAAGCTGGAGCTTGAGCTGCTCCCCGAGGAGGAGCTTAAAAGCCGCTATGGGACGACGGACGTCGAGACGATCGTAAAGAAAGAGCTGGGAGGAACGCGGGCTTGGAAGGGGAAGGCTTAGCTTCATCTCCAAGCTCATCCTGGACGGGCAGCCCCAGCGAACAAGGGCGCAGCTATGCCTCTTTCCCTTCTTTGGCCCCTTGTCGTAAAATGATAAAAAGACAAGTTTGAGGGAGGATACATGAGGAATTGGGCTCTTCTCCTGACAGCGGTGTGGCTTTTGGGAGTTTGGGGCTGGGCAGGGCCCAGGCTCGAAGTGGAGCCAGAGGTGTATGACTTCGGCGAGGTGGCCGAGGGGCTGCTCGTGCAGGCGGTATTCACGTTGACCAACGTCGGTGACGCGCCGCTTGTGTTCACCCGCCAGCCGTCCACCTCTTGTGGTTGTACGAGCGCCCCGCTTCCCAAGATGCGGCTCGCTCCCGGGGAATCGGCGAAGCTTGTGGCCCGGTTCGATTCCACCGGCTACGGAGGCCACCTGGTGCGCAAGTACGTGTACCTCTACTCCAACGATCCCGCCGGGGGACGCAAGACACTCACCATCACTGGCTATGTCCGGGATGTCGCCCCTTATGAGGGCTCGGCTTCCACCCTCTACTACGGTTTCTACCTCCTCGTGGACCTCCGCAGCCCGGAGGAATATGCCCGCGGGCACCTCTTGGGGGCGATCAATATCCCGTTCTCCGAGCTCCCAGGGTGGATCGACCGCTTGCCTCCGAGGTTTGCCATCTACCTTTACGACGAGTCCGGGGCCCAGGCTGCTCAAGCCGCCCAAATGCTACAAGACCGTGGCTTTGCCGCGGTGCGGGCCATCTCCGGGGGCCTTTTGGGCTGGTGGAACGCCGTGGGCGATGCGTTCTTCGTGTGGGCCGAGGGGGTGGAGCCCACGCCCCCGAGCGGCACCCCCTACTACGGGGGCTATGCGGTTCAGCCCCAGTATGTGGCCCGGAGCTACCAGCTTATCGTCGACCTCCGGGCCCCGGAGGAGTTCGCGGCCGGACACTTCCCCGGGGCAGTGAACGTGGACCTCCACGAGATCCCAGCCTGGGTGGAGACGCTCCCGGACACAGGTGAAGGCCGTCTTTACATTTGGTGTGTGGACGAGGGAGGGACGGCCGCCTGCCAGGCTGCCCAATGGCTGAGGGCGCATGGCTATCCAGACGCCCGCTGCCTGATCGGGGGCCTTGATCAGTGGCGCATTCGCTACGGTGACAGCTTGCTGTGGCCAGAGGGAAGCGAAGAATAGCGTAAGGTGGCGGTGATGCTGAAGTGGCCGCGGGGGCGATCCCTCCGCGGCCCTATCTGATACCCAAGGAGGACAGGTGGGAAAAAGGGCGCACTTTGCCGTACTTTTTGTCTTAACGTTAAGCCTTACCGCCTCGGGCACCACGCTCGTTTTCTTCTATGAGGAGGGCTGTCCCCACTGCGCCCGCGTCGAGGCCTTTCTGGAGCGGATTCAGCCCGATTACCCTCAGCTTGAGATCGTGCGCTACAGCGTGCGGGAAGAAGAGTCCCTGGACCTTTTGGACCAGCTCCTCGAGGCTTACGGGATTCCAGGCCTTTCGTGGTCCACCCCGGTGATCTTCATCGGCGAGGTGGCCGATGTGGGAGGGACCTTCTACCGGCCCGGGCAGGAGCCCCAGCCCCTCACCGGGCTGGCGGAGGAGCTGGCCTTGGAGGACGCCATCCGGGAAGCCATCGCCCAAAACGCCCCCTCCCCCTTGACCAAGGTGGAGGGCGGCAAGGGCAAAGGGCTGGCGGAGAAGCTCACCATCCCGGCGGTGGTGCTGGCCGCGGCCGCCGACTCGGTGAACCCCTGTACGTTTGCGGTGCTGGTGCTCCTTCTGGGGACGCTGCTTGTGGCCGGCAGGCGCGGCAAGGTGCTCCAGGCGGGGTTAGCTTTTGTCTCGGCGATCTACATCTCTTACTTCCTCATGGGGATCGGGATCTTCACCGCCATCCAAACCGCCGGGGTGCAGCGACCGTTCATCCTGGCGGTATCGAGCTTGGCCATCCTGCTCGGGCTGTGGAACATAAAGGACTACTTCGCCTACGGCAAGTGGTTCACCATCGAGGTGCCGCAGAGGTGGCGGCCGCTGGTGAAGCGGCTCACCTCCTCGGTGGTGTCGGTGCCGGGGGCGTTCGCGGTAGGGGTGCTCGATTCCCTGTTTTTGCTTCCGTGCTCGTCGGGCCCCTACATCGCCATCCTGGGCCTGCTCTCCAAGACCACCACCCGCACCACGGGGATCCTTTATCTTCTCTTTTACAACTTGATCTTCGTCCTTCCGCTCCTTTTGATCACCTTGGGGGTGCACTTTGGGTTCACGACCACGGCGCGGGCGGAGAGGTGGCGCTCTCAGCGGCTGGGGAAGCTGCACCTCATCTCCGGCGTGGTGATGTTCCTCCTTGGGGTGGGGATGATCGTGGCCCTGGAGCTCGGGTACATCTAGAGCGCGAAGTCTGCACCCAGGTAGGCGCGGCGGGCCCGCTCGTCGGCGGCGATCTCCTCCGGGGTCCCGGAGAGGAGAAGCCTGCCTGAGTGGATGATGTATGCGCGGTCGGTGATCCGTAAGGTATCGCGGACGTTGTGGTCGCAGATGGCGATCCCGATCCCCTCTTGGGCTAGGCGCCTGACCAGCTGTGAAAGCTCGGCCACGGTAAGGGGATCCACCCCGGAGAAGGGTTCGTCCAAGAGGAGAAATATGGGATGCGCGACCAGGGCACGGGCGAGTTCCACCTTACGCCGCTCCCCCGCCGAAAGGGCCACCACCGGGCGCTTGCGCAGCCCCGCAAGGCCTAGCTCGGAGAGCAAAGCATCTACCTCCCCGTTCCAGCTCGCCCCCAAGCCCTCGAGCGCCAGCCTCAGGTTCCCCTCCACCGTGGTGCGAAGGAACACCGATGGCTCCTGGGGGAGGTAGTGGATCCCCATCCGGGCGCGACGGAAGAAGGGAAGGTGGGCGATCTTTCGGCCGTCTAGGAGCACCTGGCCATCGTTTGGTGCAAGGAACCCAACAAGGAGGTAGAACGTGGTTGTCTTGCCCGCGCCGTTGGGCCCAAGCAGCCCGGTGACCTCCCCGGAGCGAAAGGAAAGCGACAGTCCGTCCACCGCGCGCCGGCGGCCGAACCTCTTCACCAAATTGCGCCCTTCAAGGGTATGGGACAACGTGTGCCCCCTTCAGCTGTACCCTGTCTTCCTGGGTGAAGATACGGATTTCCTCGGCCTCGATCTCGAACCCGTGGCCCACAAGGTGGGCAGGCCGACCAGATAGGACCCCGGTGTCAAGGTCGTAGTCGGCCTCCTGGAGTTCAACCTCCCAGCCTGCGGTCTGGGCACGCACCCCGGCAAGGCTTATGACATTTCCCTCCGACCAGACGGCTGAATCGGCGACAAGAAAGAGCTCTTCCCCTTGGAGAGAGAGCCCGGTTAGCTTGAGGCTCCCCTCCCAGGTGGCGGACTTACAGGACAGCGTAAGGTCGGTGGCCTCGCCGGTTATGTCCCCGCTCAGGGTCCAGGTGCGGCCCAACCGATCGGCCTGGATCCGGGGGGCGAAAAGCAGGAACTTGGGCTCCCCTTCCCAATACAGGCGCACCTCTACGTCTTCCCCCTCCCAGCCCTCCTCCGTCTTGGCCAGCCGGGTCAGGGTCACTTCCCACCGGGGCCGGCCGGCCGCATCGTACACGGTGAGCCAGGGGGCTTGGATCTCCACCTCCTGCGAGAAGGCGAGGAAGGCCACAAGTAGCATCAGGAAAGACACGCTTGGATGAACCCGCAGAACAGGGGATGGGGTCGGAGGGGACGGGAGGTGAACTCCGGGTGGAACTGAACTCCTACGTACCATGGATGATCCGGGATCTCCACGATTTCTACCAGCCGTCCGTCTGGGGATTTCCCCGTTGCCAGCATCCCGGCGGCCTCAAACCTCTCCAAGAAATCTGGGTTGAACTCGTATCGGTGGCGATGGCGCTCGAAAACGAGCTCCTTTCCGTACAGGGCTCTCGCCCGGCTCCCTTGGGCGAGCCGGGCCGGGTAGGCCCCGAGGCGCATCGTCCCGCCTTTCTTCTCCACCTCACCTTGCCCGGGCAGAAGGTCGATCACCGGATAAGGGGTTTTCGGATCGAACTCCGTTGAGTTGGCCCCCTTGAGGCTTAGAACCTCGCGGGCGAAGGCGATCACCGCCACCTGCATGCCCAGGCAGATCCCAAAATAGGGAATTCCTTTTCTGCGGGCATAATCGGCCGCCAGGATCTTCCCCTCGATCCCCCGCTCCCCAAATCCACCTGGAACCAAGATCCCGGAGAGGTTGTCCAACACCCCTTCGTCTTGCTCCACCTGTTCCGAGGAGATCCAGCGGATGCGGACCTCGGTCTCCAGGGCCGCCCCGGCATGGGTTAGGGCCTCGATGATCGAGATGTAAGCGTCATGGAGTTCCACGTATTTGCCGACGATTCCCACCTCTACCCTCCGCTTGGGGTGCCTCAGGCGGGCCACGAATGCCTCCCAATCCGAGAGATCAGCCCCGCGTGGGGAGATGGAAAGGCGCTCGAAAACCAGTTTGTCAAGTCCCTCCTCCCGGAGCGCCAGGGGGACCTCGTAGATGGAGGGGAGGTCCCGGTCCTCGATCACGTGTTCCGGGGGAACGTCGCAGAACAGGGCGATCTTCTGTCGCAGGCCCTTGGGGAGGGGGGCTGGGCAGCGGGCGATGATGAAGTCCGGCTGGATCCCCGCTTCCCGGAGCTCCCGCACCGAGTGCTGGGTGGGCTTTGTCTTGAGCTCTCCAGTGGTGGAGAGCACGGGCACATAGGTAAGATGTATGAACGCCGTGTCCTCCCTGGGGAGCTCGTCGCGCAATTGTCTTAGGGCTTCAAGGTACGGCAGGCCCTCGATGTCCCCCACGGTGCCTCCCACCTCCACGATTGCCACCTCGGCCCCGGTGGCCTCCACCGCGCCCTTTATAAGCTGCTTGATCTCGTCTGTGATATGGGGGACAACCTGCACGGTGTGGCCGAGGTAATCCCCCCGGCGTTCCCGCTGGATGACGTTCCAGTACACCTGGCCGGTGGTGAGGTAGTTGGCCCGCCCCAGGTTCTGGCCCACGAAGCGCTCATAGTGCCCGATATCCAGGTCGGTCTCAAGGCCATCGTGCGTGACGAACACCTCCCCATGCTCATAGGGGTTCATGGTGCCCGCATCCACGTTCAGGTAGGGGTCGATCTTCTGCAGGGTGACCTTTATGCCCCGTGAGCGGAGAAGACAGCCCAGGGAAGCGGCCATCACCCCCTTCCCGAGGCCCGAGAGAACTCCGCCGGTGACAAACACGAACTTTCCCAACACCTGCATTTTACCCATCTTCCTGGCTTGGCCAACCCTGGTTTTGCATGCGCCCACCCCTTCGGTATAATTGTGCCAGGAGCGTGATGGGATGAAGATCTTCTTGGAGGTCTTGTTCCTTTTGGACTGCCTTGCCCTGATCGGCCTGGTCCTCGTTCAGATGTCGGAACACGCCACGCTAGGGGGGGCGTTTGGTGCTGGCATGTCTTCCACGGTGTTTGGCCGGGAGACATCTCGGGACCCCAAGAAGATCGCCACCGGGGTGCTGGGCGCGATCTTCTTGATTTTAGGTGTAGTTTTGGCTATTCTATGAGAGGATTCCGATGCCGTTAATAGACGTCAGGGACCTTAGGACTTACTTCTACACGGAAGACGGAGTAGTAAAGGCCGTAGACGGGGTCACCTTTGGGATTGAACCCGAGGGCACACTTGGGGTGGTGGGGGAGTCCGGTTGTGGCAAATCCGTGACCGCCCTTTCCATCATGGGGCTTGTCCCCATGCCCCCGGGCAAGATCACAAGCGGCGAGATCATCTTCCACCGTGACGGTCAGGCGATCGACCTCACCAAGCTCAACCCGAAGGGCAAGGCGTACCGTTCCATCCGGGGTAAGGAGATCGCCATGATCTTCCAAGAGCCCATGACCTCGCTGAACCCCGTGTTCACCATCGGTTATCAGATCATGGAAGCCATCATGCTCCACCAAAACGTGTCCAAGAAGGAGGCGCGCCAAAAGGCGATTGAGATGCTCAGGCAGGTGGGCATCCCCTTGCCCGAGCAGCGGGTGGACGAGTACCCACACCAGCTGTCAGGGGGTATGCGCCAGCGGGCGATGATTGCCATGGCCCTGTCCTGCAACCCTTCCCTGCTCATTGCCGACGAGCCCACCACAGCCCTGGACGTGACCATCCAAGCTCAGGTGCTCGACCTGATGCGGGATCTTCAGAAGAGATTCCGCACCGCCATCATGCTCATCACCCACGACCTGGGGGTGGTGGCGGAGATGTGTGAGGAAGTGGTGGTGATGTACCTGGGGAAGGTGGTGGAGCACGCCCCTATCCGGCCCCTCTTTCACGATCCCAAGCATCCTTACACTCAAGGGCTGCTCAAGTCCATCCCGTCGCTTGCCACAAAGAAGGAGAGGCTTGAGCCCATCAAGGGCGTGGTTCCGGATCCGCTTGACGCCCCGCCTGGGTGTCCCTTCCACCCGCGGTGCCCCCACGCCATGGAGATCTGCACGCGCGAGATGCCCACTCTCAAGGAAGTAGGGCAGGATCATCAGGCCGCGTGCTGGCTGTACTAGAGGAGGGGATGAACATGGCTACCGAGATCACCTTGGAAACAGACACTCTGCTTCGCGTCACCGGACTCAAGAAGTACTTCCCCGTTCGGCGGGGGGTGTTCCGCCGCGTCGTGGGTTGGGTCAAGGCCGTGGACGACGTGGATATGTTCATCCCCGAAGGGGAGACCCTGGGGTTGGTGGGCGAGTCCGGCTGCGGCAAGACCACCACCGGGCGCACCATCCTGCGGCTGCTCGAGCCCACGGCTGGTGAGGTCCTGTTTCGCTCCAAGCGCCTGGGACGGGTGGTGGACGTGGCCAAGATCGGGAAAAAGGAGCTCAAGCTCCTCCGGCGCGAGATGCAGATCATCTTCCAGGACCCCTACTCCTCCCTCAACCCCCGCATGACCGTGGGCGACATCGTGGGAGAGCCCCTGATCGTCCACCGGATGGCCAAGGGAAAGGAGAAAGAGGAAAAGGTCAAGGAGCTTCTTCAGGCCGTGGGCCTTAAGCCCGAGCACATGCGCCGCTACCCGCACGAGTTCTCCGGCGGGCAAAGGCAGAGGATCGGGATCGCCCGGGCGCTGGCGCTGAACCCCCAGCTCATCGTATGTGACGAGCCCGTCTCCGCCCTGGACGTTTCCATCCAGGCCCAGGTCCTAAACCTCTTGGAGGATCTGCAAGAGCAGTTCCACCTCACCTATCTTTTCATCGCCCACGACCTTTCGGTGGTCAAGCACATCTCCGACCGGGTGGCGGTCATGTACTTGGGCAAGATCGTGGAGCTGGCGGAGACGGAGGAGCTGTTCACCCATCCGCTTCATCCTTATACCGAAGCGTTGCTTTCCGCAGTGCCGGTTCCGGATCCGGATTACGAGGCCGAGCGGATCATCCTCCAGGGGGATGTGCCCAGCCCGGTGAACCCCCCTTCGGGATGTTACTTCCATCCCCGCTGTCCCTATGCCCAGTCGATCTGCTCCGAACAGCCGCCGGAGTTCCGTGACTTCGGTGGGGCGCATTTCGCGGCCTGCCATCGCGCAGGTGAGCTTTCCCTTCGGGGTGTAAAGATGCAGTGAGGGTCCTGATCGGGACCAGGAACCCCCACAAGCTTGGCGAGATAGTGCGCATCCTGGGGGAGATCCCTGGGATTCAGTGGGTTACCTTCCGTGAGTGCCCCTTTTCCGAGGTGCCTGAGGAGGGGGCGACCTTGGAAGAGAACGCCCGCCTCAAGGCCATCATGATCTCCCAGGAGTCGGGGCTTCCCACCCTGGCCGAGGACTCCGGGCTGGAGGTGGTGGCCTTGGGGGGTGCGCCTGGGGTGCGCTCAGCCCGATTCTCCGGGGAGGCCAAGGATTATGGGGCCAACAACCGAAAGCTCCTTGAGCTCATGGAAGGGGTGCGGGATCGCCGGGCCCGCTTCCGGACGGTGGCCGCCCTGGCGCTTCCAGACGGGCGCCTGTGGCTCAGGGAGGGCGTTTTGAAAGGGACGATCGCCACGGAGGCCAGGGGAAAAGGGGGCTTCGGCTACGACCCGGTGTTCGTCCCGGAGGGGGAGGCTCGGACCCTGGCGGAGATGGCCCCGGAGGAGAAGGACCGGATCTCCCACCGCCGACGGGCCTTGGAGCGAATGCGCCCTCTGCTTTCCGCCCTTGCCCGGGGCGAACTATAAAGCCGGTTCAGCGGAAGTCCTCAGGGGGTGGGAGGGAGTCAGTGAACTTCTTCAATAGCTCCCGCTGGGAGCGGGAGAGGGATTTGGGAACCACCACCTTTAGGTGCACCAGAAGGTCCCCACGGCGGCGGCCTTGGGGCATCCCTCGGCCCGGCAGGCGCAGGATCTTATCCGGGGAGGTCCCGGGGGCGATCGTAATCTCCTCCTCCCCCTCCAGGGTGGGTACCTTAATCCTGCCCCCTAAGACCAGCGTCCCGTAGTGGACCGGCACTTCCACGGAGAGGTCCGCCCCGTTTCTCTTGAACACCGGGTGGGGCTGGATCTCCACCGTGATGTACAGGTCCCCGGGAGGGCCACCTGCCACCCCGGCGTTCCCTTCTCCCCGGAGGCGCAACCGCGCCCCGTCCTCGATCCCTTTGGGAATCTCGATCACAAGCTCGCTCTTCTCCTTCACCCGCCCCTCGCCGTGGCACTTCCTGCAGGGGCGCTCCAGCACCTCCCCGGTGCCACCACACTCCGGGCAGGTGCGCACGTTTACAAAGGACCCAAGCATGGTGAACTGACGATACTCGATGCGCCCGGTTCCGCCGCAGGTGGGGCAGGTGCGGAGGCCGGTTCCGGGCTCAAGGCCGCTTCCCCCGCAGCGGTCGCAGGGCACGAGGCGGGGCACGGTGGCCCGCACCCGGGCCCCGAATGCGGCGTCCTCAAACCCGATGCGGATGCGGTACTCTAGATCCTCCCCCCGCCGGGCACGGGTGGGTTGGGCCCGGGCCTGCTGGCGCGTCCCCTCCCCGAAGAACAGGTTGAAGATCTCGTCGAACGCTGAGGGCCCGAAGAACTCCTCGAACGCCTCCCGGGCCCGGCGGAAGTCCGTGGGGCCAAAGTCAAACCCCTGCTCCGGGCCCGCGTGACCGAACCGGTCGTATTGGGCCCGCTTCTCCGGGTCCGACAGGACCTCGTAGGCCTCGGCGATCTCCCGGAAGCGCCGCTCGGCCTCCTTCTTGTCGCCCTTGTAGGCGTCCGGGTGGTATTTTTTCGCCAGACGCCGGTAGGCGCGCTTTATCTCCTCCTGGGAGGCATCCCGCGACACCCCCAGGATCTCGTAGTAGTCCTTAGGCAAAGGTCACTCCTTCTTGTAGTCGATGTAGTCGCCCTTGTCATCGTCCCCCTTCTTGGTGGAGGAGGACCCTTCGGTGGAACCGGCGGCCTGCCTGTAGGCAGCTGTGACTACCTCCCCGGAGACCCGCTTGAGCTCCTCCATGGCGGCCCGGATGGTGGCCACATCCGCCTTGGCCTCCAGCTTCTCCCTGAGGGCCCGGATGGCGGCCTCGATCTCACCCCGCTTCTGCGAGGGGACCTTGTCCCCCAGCTCCCTCAGAGCCTTCTCCACCGAGTAGATGAGCATGTCGGCCTGGTTCCTCGTCTCGGCCTCCTCGGCCTTGCGCCGGTCCTCCTCGGCGTGTTCCTCGGCCTCCTTGCGCATGCGTTCGATCTCCTCCTCCGACAGGCGGGACGTCTCCTTGATGGTGATGGAGGCGGACTTTCCGGTGGCCCTGTCCTTGGCGGTGACGTTGAGGATCCCGTTGGCATCGATGGCGAAGGTCACGTCGATCTGCGGCACCCCCCGGGGAGCGGGCGGAAGCCCCGACAGCACAAACCGCCCCAGGGACTTGTTGTCCGCGGCCATCTTCCGCTCTCCTTGCACCACGTGGATCTCGACTTGGGTCTGATAGTCCTCGGCGGTGGTGAAGGTCTTGGTGCGCTCCACCGGGATGGTGGTGTTGCGTTCGATGATCGGGGTGGCGATCCCGCCCAGGGTCTCGATGGATAGGGTAAGCGGGGTCACGTCCAGGAGCACGATCTCGTCCATCTCCCCGGCCAGGATGGCGGCCTGGATGGCAGCCCCCATGGCCACCACCTCGTCCGGGTTGATCTCCTTGTTGATCTTGGCCTTGCCGAATTTCCCCGCCACCAGCTCCTGGACCTTGGGGATGCGAGTGGAACCCCCCACCAGGACCACCTGGTCGATGTCCTCCGGGTTGAGCTTGGCCGCCGAAAGGGCGGAGTCCACGATCTTCATGGTCCGCTGAAGCAGGTCCTCGATCATCCCCTCGAACTTGGCACGGGTCAGGGTCTTCTCCAGGTGCTTGGGGCCGGAGGCGTCCGCGGTGATGTAGGGCAGGGAAATCTGGGTCTCCATGCGGGAGGAGAGCTCGATCTTGGCCTGTTCTGCGGCGTCCCGCAGCCGTTGCATGGCTGCCGGGTCCCCCCTCAGGTCAATGCCCGTATCCTTCTTGAACTCCTCGATCAGCCAGTCCATGATGCGGCGGTCGAAATCATCGCCTCCGAGCTGTGTGTCCCCGTCGGTGGCTATCACCTCGAACACGCCCTCGCCGATCTCCAGGATGGACACATCGAACGTGCCCCCGCCCAGGTCGTACACCACGATCTTTTGCTCCTTTTGCCGATCCAGGCCGTAGGCGAGTGCAGCAGCGGTGGGCTCGTTGATGATCCTGAGCACCTCAAGCCCAGCGATCTTGCCCGCGTCCTTGGTTGCCTGGCGCTGCAGGTTGTTGAAGTAGGCGGGGACGGTGATGACCGCCTTTTGGATCTTGCTCCCCAGGAATTCTTCAGCGTCGCGTTTGATCTTCTGCAGGATGAACGCCGAGATCTGTTCCGGGGAGTACTCCTTGACCTGCCCGTCCAGGGAGATCTTCACCCGGTAGTCCGTGCCCATCTTCCGTTTGATGGAGAGCACGGTGCGGTTGGGATTTAGCACTGCCTGGCGTTTGGCGAGCTTGCCCACCAGCATCTCCCCGGACTCGGTAAACGCCACCGCCGACGGGGTAATCCGGTCCCCTTCGGCATTTGGAATCACCTCCGGGCGACCTCCCCTCACGATGGCGGCACAGGAGTTAGTAGTGCCAAGATCAATTCCGATTACCTTTTCCTTCATTTCCGTCATCTCTCTCACCCCCTTTTGGACCGAGGCTTACCTTAACCTTGGCTGGCCTGAGCACTTCGCCATCCCGCAGCCAGCCGCGTTCGAATTCCTCCACGATCACGTTTCGCTCGGCATCGGCCTCCGCGGCCACCAACACCTCGTGGTAGGCCGGGTCGAAGCGCTTGCCCACAGAGTCGAAGGGCTGGCAGCCCTTCCTCTTCAAGATCTCGGAAAGCTGGGCAAACACGCGTTCCATTCCCTCCACGAAGCTTTGGGCATCGTCGTTTCTTTTAAAGGCCCGGAACGCGCGTTCCATGGCGTCGTAGATCGGGAGGAAGTCCAGGATTTCCTGGTCCTGGACCTTGCGGGCCAGGCTGGCCGACTCCCGGGCCACCTGCTTTTGGTAGTTGTCGAAGTCCGCCCGCAGCCTAAGGATCCGGTCCTTTAGGGTGCGGGCCTCCTCTTTTACAGCGGCGAGTTCCTTTTCTTTCTCGGCGAGCTTTCGCTTCAGCTCTTCAAGCTCGTCCACCTGCCGTTTTTCCTCGCTCATGCGCTCACCTCCTGGATGCGGCCGGCCGTGGCCAAAATGGCCTTGAGCCGGCTGGCGACGTAGTGGGTGGCGGAAAAGGCCCTAGCGTAATCGAGCCACAGGGGGCCGATGACCCCCAGCACCCCGCTTTCGCCGAAGTAAGGGGCGGTTACCAGGCTGAAGTCGGAAAGCTCCGGCACCTTTGACTCCCCCACTGTCACAGTCAGGCCCTGTTGGTCCTGGCGGAGATGACCGAGGATCTCGGCGAAGCGGCGTTCGTCCTCAAGGAGCCTGAGGAGCCCACACACCCGCTCCATGGCCCAGGCCGGGGGTTGATCGGACAAACCCCGGAGTAGCTGGGTGACCCCCTCCACGTACAGGCGCCTTCTCAAACCCTCTTGTGCCAGCCCTTTGAGGAGGTCCAGGGCGGCGAGCACGGTGCGGTCATGCCATCCCTCCACCTCCAGGTCCCCGAGTTCTACGAGCTGGCGCAGGGTCAAGCCCCGCACCCGGCGGGAGAGCACGGCCTCCACTTGGCCCACCACCTCGGGGGGGAGGTCCTCTCGGAGCTGGAGCACGCGTGACTCCACCACCCCCAGCTCGGACAGGACCACCACCAGCACCGCTCCTGGGCCGATGCGGCGCATGACCAAGCCGGCCAAGCGCAAGGCCTCGACCTCTGGAGCGAGGACGAACGCCAGCTGCCCGGTCATGGTGGAGAGGAGCAGGGCGGTACGCCTGAGGAGCTCGGGCAGCTCCTGGGGCACGATCTCCGGTGGTTCAGTCGGGAGCGTCTCTGGCCGCTCTTTGATCTCCGCCAGCTCCAGAAGCCACTCGGCGAAGAACCGGAACGCCGCCTTGGTGGGGATGCGCCCGGAGGAAGGGTAGGGTTTCCACAGATACCCTTCCCGCTCCAGGGCGGCCAGCTCGTTCCTCACGGTGGCAGAACTGAACCGGTGCCCGTACTCCTCCACCAGCGTCCTGGAGGAGACGGGCTGACGGGTGCGGATGTAGCAATCCACTACCTCCTTAAGCAGGAGCTCCCGACGTCCCTTCATTTAGCACTCACCACCCTTAGCTGCTAATAATGATAGGGGAGGCCTGCTTGGGCGTCAAGCTGAAGGGTGGTGAGCTTTGACGTGCCGTCAGGTGAGATCTTTTTGAACGGGGGCTGGGGTTACTTGTTGCGGCCGCAGCAGTATTTGTACTTCTTCCCGGAGCCGCAGGGGCAGGGGTCGTTTCTCCCCACCTTGGCCTTCACCTTGACCTTGGACTTGGAGCCTTCCTTTTTTGGTGGGGATGGCTTCTTTGCCCTCTTCCCGACCCCCACCGGGGCCGCCTCCGGGGGCGGTGCGGCTTTCACGGAAAGTTTTGGGGAAAGCAGAAATTGGAGGGCCTCCTCCTCTGCCCGGAGGAGCATCTCCTGGAACAGCCGGTGTGCCTCCCGCTTGAACTCCACCAAGGGGTCCCGGCCGCCGTAGGCCCGCCAGCCGATCACCTCTTTTAGGTCATCGAGCTCAAGGAGATGCTGGCGCCAGCTTTCGTCCACCACCCTGAGGAGCACCAGCCGGGCCACGATGGGGAAATGGGGGGAAAGCCGCTCCCGCTGCCGGTGGAGTTGGGCCTGCAGGGTCTCCTTCACCTTTTCCACCAGCCCTTCCCACCTTTCGGCCTGGGAGAGCTCCTCCACGCCGGGGGCGGGCTCGGAAAGGCGGGCCAGGGCCTTGGCCAGGCCCGGAAGGTCCCAGGCCTCGGGGGTGCTGCCGGGTGGGGCGTATCTTTCGGTGAGAAGTTCGGCGTACTCTTCGATCATCTCGGACAGGTACCCCATTAGCCCTTCCACGTCGGGGGGCTTGCCCTCTGCCGGAAGGAGGAACCTTTCCCTCAGCGCGTAGATGGCCTCCCGCTGCTTGGCCATAACCTCGTCGTATTCAAGCAGCCGTTTTCGGATCTCGAAGTTACGTTCCTCCACCCGCTTTTGCGCCCGGCGGATGGCCCGGGTGAGGAGGTCGTGGGTGATGGGCTCCCCCTCCTTCACCCCCAGGCGGTCCATGAGCTCTCCGATGCGTTCCCCGCCGAACACCCGCAAAAGGTCGTCCTCCAGGGACATGAAAAACTGAGCTGAGCCTGGGTCGCCCTGGCGCCCTGCCCGGCCGGCCAGCTGGTCGTCTATCCGCCGCGCCTCATGGCGCTGACAGCCGATCACATGCAAACCCCCCTCATAAAGCCCGTCCTTCCACTCCTCGGGACGGAAGGGACGCCCGGTCTCCTGACACCACTTCTTGATCTGCGCCAGGCACCTTTTGGCGTAGGGGGAGTTAGGCTCCGCCTTGCGCACGATCTTGGCGCGTTCCTCTTCGGCCTCTTTTTTGTACTTTTCCAGGAGTTCTTTGTACTTCTCTGGTTCCTCCTTGGGATCGGCCTCCTGGCGGGCGCGGAACTCCGGGTTCCCCCCGAGCAGGATGTCGGTGCCCCGGCCGGCCATGTTGGTGGCGATGGTGATCGCCCCGAGCCTCCCTGCCTGGGCCACGATCTGGGCCTCCCGCTCGTGGTGCTTGGCGTTCAATACCTGGTGAGGGAGCTTCCTCCGCTTGAGGAGCTTTGAGAGCTGCTCGGAGTCCTCGATGGAGGTGGTGCCGATGAGGACCGGCCGGCCTTCCTTGTGGAGCCGGGCCACCTCGTCGGCCACCGCCTCGAACTTGGCCTTCTTCGTGCGGTAGATCACATCCGGGAGCTGCTGCCGGATCAGGGGGCGGTTGGTGGGGATCTGGACCACGTCCAGCCCGTAGATCTCCTTGAACTCGGTTTCCTCTGTCTTGGCGGTGCCCGTCATCCCCGCCAGGCCCTTGTACAGGCGGAAGTAGTGCTGCAAGGTGATCTGGGCCAGGGTCTGGGACTCCCGCTGGATGGTGAGGCCCTCTTTGGCCTCGATGGCCTGGTGCAGGCCCCCGGAATAGCGGCGGTCGGGCATGAGGCGGCCGGTGAACTCGTCCACGATGATCACCCGCCCGTCCTTTACGATGTAATCCCGATCGCGTTTGAAGAACACGCGCGCCCGGAGGGCGGTCTCAAGGTGGTGCAGGGCCAGGGTGGCCCGGGGGTCGAACAAGTTTTCGAACTTCAGGATCTTTTCGGCCTTGGCGATCCCCTGGTCGGTAAGGGTGAGGCGGCGGTGCTCCTCGTCCACCTCGAAGTCTTCCCCTTCCTTGAAAAGCCTAGCGATCCTGGCGAACTCCTTGAACATGCGGGCCGTCTCTTTGGTGGGTCCTGAGATGATGAGAGGGGTCCTGGCCTCGTCGATTAAGATGTAGTCGATTTCATCTATGATGGCGTAGTCCAAAGGGCCTTGGACCTTCTGGTCCTCCGAGACCACCATGTGGTCCCTGAGGTAGTCGAAGCCGAACTGGGCGTTGGTGCCGTAGGTGATATCACATTGGTAGGCGGCCTTTCTCTCCTCGGGTGGCATCCCCTCTTGGATAAGGCCCACCTTGAGGCCCAAGAACTCGTAGACCGGCCCCATCCAGTGGCGGTCTCGCCGGGCCAGGTAATCGTTCACCGTGACCACGTGGACCTTGCCCACCAGGGCGTTGAGGTAGGCGGGCATGGTGGCCACCAGGGTCTTCCCCTCCCCGGTCTTCATCTCGGCGATGCGCCGCTGGTGGAGGACGATGCCGCCCAAAACCTGGACGTCGTAGGGGTAAAGGCCGATGGTCCTTTTCGCCGCCTCCCTGACCACGGCGAACGCTTCTGGGAGAAGGTCGTCCAGCGTCTCCCCTTCGGCCAGGCGGGCCTTGAACTCGTCGGTTTTGGCAGCGAGCTCGGCGTCGGAGGCGCCTTTGACCTTCTCCGACCAGGCGTTGACCTCCTCCACCAGGGGCAGGAGCTTTTTCAGTTTTTGCTCGTTGGTCTGGCCGAACACGAAGTCCAGGGCTTGCTTAAACGACACCATGACAAACGACTATACGACTCAGATCCGGGACCTGCAACGTCCCCCTTGATCTGGTCTATCTGCGGCTTTCGGCTGAGCCCTCCGTTAGGGGGGAAAGGACTTCCGAGATCAGGTGCCTGAGGTGCCGGCAGTGGGTGCCGCGCCAGTAGAGCTTGCCGCAGCGCTGACACATCACGTACTCCTCAAGCCAGGCCGCGGTGCGCGGGGGGATGCGATCTAGCACGTCCTCCTTTTTAACCCGGACCAGAAGGCCGCCACACTCAAGGCAGCGGCTGAACGGTCGGATCAGGCCTAAAAGGTCGAAGCGGCGGATGACCTCTCTTGCCTGCTCCACCGGTCGGTCGGCACGCACCCAGTAGCCGTGGGTGAGGGCGCCGTGCTTGAGAAGCTGGCGATCACGGGTGAGGAGGATCCGCCCTTCTTTCACCGAGATTTCGACGAGCTTGCGATCTTCGGCGTCGGGGTCAAACCTCACGTCGAAGCCCAAAAGGCGCAGGATGCGAGCGAGCTTCCTCAAATGGACGTCGGCCACGAAGGCAGGATGCCTGAGGGGGCTCGGCCTGAGTCTGGTGAGGGGGGAGATGTCCAGGGACTCGAACATCGGATACACGGCTACCCGATCGCCGTCCTGTAGCCTAAAGGAGAAGGGCACCGACTCGCCGTTCACCAAGATCAGGTCCACCTCAACATGCGGGACCCCCAACGCCTCGATGGCGTCCTTCACCGCCGGGCTCCCCAGGAACCTGTAGGTGAACTCCCGTCCCCGCCGCTCCGGCGGCAAAAAATCGTTGAGCTCAGCATAGAATCGAAACGTGGCCTCGGACACGCTACCGAATTTTAGCCCTCCTTCCCCCCTATGGTAGAATGTCCTTGGTTTGAGAGGACAGAATTGTGAGCGCTTTACGGGGTCTCCAAAAATTCGAAGAATTTTTGGGGTGAAATATAGGAGGTGACAAGTGAGCGTTTACGGGGTGATCATGGCTGGGGGGAAGGGGGAGAGGCTGTGGCCGGCCTCCACCCCGGCCCGGCCCAAACCGTTTCTCCCGCTGGGGGGAGAAGGGAAGAGCCTCATCCAGGCAACCTACGACCGCGTGCTGCCCCTGACCGGCCGGGAGCGGCTTTACGTGGTCACGAACGCGACGCTTGCCCCACGGGTCAAGGCTACGCTGGGGCTGGCGGATTCTCAGATTCTGGTTGAACCCCAGGGCCGCAACACCGCCCCGGCCATCGGCCTTGCGGCGCTTGCAGTCTCCCTCGCCGATCCCGAGGGGGTCATGATCGTCCTCCCGGCGGACCACCTGATAGAGGACGAAGAAAGCTTTCGCAGGGCACTTGAGGCGGCAGTCGAAGCGGCACAGGAAGGGCATCTTGTCACCCTGGGGATCGAGCCAAGCTGCCCTGCCACCGGCTACGGCTACATCCAGCGGGGGAAGCTTTTCGGTTCCTCCCACGGTCACGATATATTCAAGGTGAAAAGGTTCACGGAAAAGCCGGATGAAGACACCGCGCGGCGTTTCCTGTCCGAAGGGGGTTACTACTGGAACTCGGGGATCTTCGTCTGGCGGGCCGCCCGGATCCTGGAGGAGATAGACCGGTTTTTGCCCAAACTCTCCCAGGCCCTCAAGGGGCTGGCCGGGCTGTGGGGAAGGCCCGGCTGGGAGGCCGCCTTGAGGAAGTCCTGGCAGGAGGTGGAGGCCATCTCCATCGACTACGGGGTGATGGAGAGGGCCGAGGATGTGGTGGTGGTCCCCGCGAGCTTCGGCTGGCATGACCTGGGGGACTGGCAGGCGGTGTGGGAGGTGCTTCCCAAGGACGGGACTGGCGTGGCCGCGCGGGGGGAACATCTGGGGGTGGACACTGCTCGGGCCCTGATCTGGGCGCGGCCCGGAAAGACCGTGGCCACCTTGGGGGTATCGGATGTGGCCATCGTGGACACCCAGGAGGCGCTCCTTGTGGCGGACATGAAAAGGAGCCAAAAGGTGCGGGAGCTCGCCCAGCAGGCACGGCCAGCCCCTCCAAAGTGGGAGAAGCTCCTTGAGCTTGATACCTCGGGGATGCTGGAGGTGGTGGCTAGCTTCCCGGATCAGTGCCGCAAGGGCCTCGAGCTGGGGGAGGAGGCGGACGTTCCACCGGAGCTTTCCGGTTTTTCCCGGGTGCTGTGCGTGGGGATGGGGGGCTCCGGGATCACCGGCGACCTTTTGGGCAGGCTCCTTTCCGTTCCCGTCATCTCCTGCCGGGGTTACCGGGTGCCCAGTTACATCGGTGAGGAGACGCTCCTGGTTGGGGTGAGCTACTCCGGGAACACCGAGGAGACCTTGTCGGCCTTCGAGGAGGGGCTTTCCCGCACCCGGCGGGCCCTTGCCATCTCCTCGGGAGGGAAGCTAAGGGAGCTTTGTGCCAGCCGGAAGATCCCCTGGATCGGGATCCCGGGGGGCTACCAGCCTCGGGCGGCGCTGGGGTACCTCCTTTTCACCTTGCTCTCCGTGCTGCGCCGGCTTGGCGCCGCCCACCTGGAGCTGGAGGAGGCACTGGAGGTGCTCGCCGGGCAGGCCAAGGCCCTGGGGCCCGCCAGCCCCGGAAACCGGGCCCAGGCCATCGCCCAGGCCCTGGTCGGGGGGGTGCCCCTGATCTATGGGACCAGCGGGAACACCGGCCCGGTGGCATTCCGCTGGAAGACCCAGATCAACGAAAACGCAAAGCAGCCCGCCTTCTGGGCCGAACTGCCGGAGCTTTGCCACAACGAGATCGTGGGCTGGGAGCTGGCCGAGCGGGTCCTGCCCGAAGGGCGGGTGGTGTTCCTCCGGACCGGACATGATCATCCCAGGGTCCAGGCCAGGATCGAGATCCTCAAGGAGGTGCTCTTAAGGCGGGGCCTTTCCTACCTGGAGGTGGAGGGGGAAGGGAAGAGCGAGGCCGCGCAGCTTTTTTCGCTCCTTTACCTTGGGGACTGGGTGAGCGTGTACCTGGCCCTGCTGAACGGGGTGGACCCAACGCCGGTGCGTCCCATCCAGGAGCTCAAAGACCGCCTGGCGCGGCTTTGAGGAGAAGAGGATGAGGGAAGAGACGGCTGGCTGGTGGGAGCAAGGGCGGCACGATCTGGCTGCAGCCCGGGCCATGTTCAAAGAGGGGATTTACTATGCTGCCGCCTTCCTCTCCCACCAGGCGGCGGAGAAGGCTCTCAAGGCCTTGCTGATCGAAAGGAGGCGGGAGCTGCCCCCTAAGACACATAACCTCCTGGTCCTGGGGCGCCTGGCCGAGGCCCCGGAGGGGATCATGAGCGCCCTGCGCCTTTTGAACCCAGAATACGTGGCCTCCCGCTATCCCGATGCCGCCAACGGGATCCCCGCGGAAAACTACGATGCCGAAAAGACGGAGAGGATCATTGCCGCGGCGGAAGAGGTCCACAAATGGGTCACCTCGGCGTTCGGGAGAAAAAGCTAAAGGCCTTCTTGGCTCGGGTGAACCAGCGGTTCCCCCTGGAGAGGGCGATCCTGTTCGGCTCCCGGGCTCGGGGGGATGAGCTGAAAAGCTCAGATTATGACCTGATCCTGGTTTCCCCAGCCTTCCTCGGCCTTGATTTCTCCCAGCGCATCGGGGAGGTGCTGAGGCTGTGGGACCTGGAGGTGGGCGTTGAGCCCCTGTGTTACACCCCGGAGGAGTTTGAGGAAAAGAGCCGGAAGATCACCGTGGTGGCTGAATCCCTGAGGCAGGGGCGGCAGGTTTGGCCGGACTAGTCATGGGCCGGTTTGATGTGGTGGTGGTTGGTGGGGGGCCGGCAGGGGCCCTGGCGGCAGCGACCGCGGCCCGGGCCGGGGCGAAGGTGCTGCTCCTTGAGCGGACCACCAGGGCTCCGGCCCGTTGTACCGGCCTGATCAGCCCGCAAGCGGTGGAGCTCCTTTCCATCCCCCCCTCCCTGATCCGGGAAAAGATCCGTGCCGCCCGGGTTCACTCCCCCGGCGGCCGAGTGCTTGAGTTTTCCTCCCCAAAAACGAAGGCCTACGTCATCGACAGGGCCGGGCTGGATCGCCTGCTCCTTGCCCGGGCCGGGGAAACCGGGGTGGAAGTGCGAAGCGGGGTGGCCGCCACCGGCTATGCCGAGGGGCTGGTCCATACTACCTCCGGAAAGGTGGGCTGTGACGTTCTAATTGGGGCGGATGGGCCGGTGAGCTCGGTGGCCCGCTGGGCGGGCCTTTCCCGGCCCAAGGAGCTTTTGGTGGGGCTCCAGGCCATCGTGCGCGCCGAGCCCCCCAGGGAGCAGGTGGAGGTGTTTTTGGGAAGGCAACTGGCCCCGGGGTTCTTCGCCTGGGCGGTCCCGGCCGGTGATGGCGAACTGAGGGTGGGCCTGGCTACCGACCATGGAAAAGCTGCAGGTGAGCTTTTGGACCGCCTGCTGGCAACCCGGTTCCCCCAGGCAGAGGTGGTGGCCAAAGTGGCGGGGCTCATCCCCATCGGACCCCCACCGAGCACGACCGCAGGGCGTGTGCTGCTCGTGGGGGACGCCGCCGGGCAGGTGAAGCCCATCTCGGGGGGAGGGCTCTATTTTGGGGCCGTATGCGCTCAGCTGGCAGGCCGGCTCGCCGCCCAAGGCCCCTCAGCCCTGCAAAGGTATGAGAAAAGCTGGCGGAATGCAATCGGCAAGGAGCTCTCCTTTGGCCTGCGCGCCCGCCGCGTCCTAAAGAACCTATCCGACGAGGACATAGACCGGGCGTTCTCCGTCCTGAACGACGGAAAACTTCTCGAGTTCATCGCCGAGCAGGCCGACATCGACCGCCACTCGGCCTTGTTGAGAAAGGTTTTGGGGAAACCCGCCCTTTGGGGGAGGCTCCTTCAGCTGGTGCAGGCCCTGGGAGGCTGGAGGCGGGTGAGGAAACTCCTCTCCGGCTTGCCTCAGGACAAGGGCACATCCTAAACTTCGCTTATGGCCAAGAAGAGAAAAGGTCGATCCCAGGGCAAGGTCGCTTCTCGGCGCCTTAGGCGGGCTCGACTCATAGCCCTGAGCTTTTTCGTCTTCTCCATGCCCCTTTTCTTCCTTCCAGGGAACACCGAGTACGGGTACACAAAGTCCATTTACACCCTGACCTTCGTCTCCCTGCTCCTCATCCTGTGGGGGATCGAGGGGCTCCTTGAGCGGAAGTGGGAGCTGGAGGTCACCGGTCTTTGGCCCGTGCTCCTCGGGCTCCTGGTGGCGTCCCTAGTTTCCCTGGCTGGAGGGACGCCGGCCTGCGTGGTGCTTCAGTCGGCGACCCTCGTTTTGTACTTTGGCTTCCTTTACCTCCTCATCGCAAATACCGCCCAGGAGGACCACGAGGTGACCTTGATCCTTTCTGCTCTTCTTTCCTCCGGTTTTCTAGCTGGACTTTACGGGCTTTTACAGTATCTGGGGGTGATGCGGGGAGGGCCGGGGACGGGCCTTAGTGCCCTCATCTCCACCATGGGGAACCGGAACTATCTGGGGGGTTTTCTCTCCTACCTCCTCTTCCCGGCGGGGATCCTGCTTTTCAGGCTCAGGCGGCCCTGGGCCAGGGCTTTGGCCTTGGGGGGGTTGGGGTTCGTGCTGGCCATGACCCTGTTC